>QEXY01000156.1 GCA_003130875.1 Ardenticatenia bacterium | reverse complement strand
CGCAATGACCCAAACGCTGCGGTACCGCCAGCGGCGGTTGGTTCTCCGCCCCCACCCCCATATGCGGTCGAGTGAGGCGAATCATCCGGGCTGAATGAGCCTATAAACGCGCTGCCGAGGCAGCATAACACTCTTCAGCGGACTTTTTCAACACTCTCAGTCTGCAGCGGCTTCACAGAATAGAGGGCGGGCAACGCAGCTTGTCTATTAAGGCGCAGGCGGACGCCACGTGTCGGTATCCATTGCGCAGGCTGAAGTTCAGGTGACCTGCCAGAAGCGCGTCAAATTGGTAGTTGGCCAGGCGTCGCAAGGACGCCAGCGTATCCGGCACGCTGCAGTCATAAGTGTTCTGCAAGATGATCCGGCCGCCGAAAAAGAGGGCATCCCCGCTTATCAGGTAACGGCGCATCTGATCGCTCACCAGATAGCATTGATGGTCGTGACTGTGACCGGGGGTGGCGATTGCCTGGACCGTGTAGCGGCCGATCTGCAACGAGGCGCCATCTTCCAGCACGCGATCCACCGGACAGGCGCGATAAGCATATGTCGGTGGGTACATTCCGGCCGCCTTCGCCTGTGGCAGACAAACCGCTGCCTCGTCCCCTGTGCTCAGGATGCGCGCCGTCGCCGCCGAGGCGTAGACGGTGAGCTCGGGGACGCGTTCGCGCAGATATGCAGCACCCCCCGCGTGATCGGAATGGGCATGGGTGAGGAAGAGATGCGCAATACGCTGTGGCGTCAAGCCGTCTTGGCGGCAGATCTCCAGGATGCGCTCGATGCCCAACCCGGTGCCGATGTCGAAGACGATGTAGCCCGCTCCGCTGTCCAGAAGGTAAACGTTGCAATCATAAGGGTCGCTCAGGTCAAAGCCGAAAGCGCCGCTGCCAATGCAATACAGGTGGGATTCGATGTGCATAATTACCCTTGCCCCAGACCCAGCGATCACCCGTCCGGAAGCATTGCCAGCTTCTGGAACAGGCGGTTTTGCAACCACACCCAGCGCCGATAGGCTTCGCCCGACTGCGCGTTGCCGATCGTGCGTGCCTCGCCGAGGGCTTGCTGAAGGGCGCGGCGCTCCGATGGCACGCGCAGCAGAGCCAAATAACGTTCCGCCTCGGCCACTCCCCCCAACAACGGCGCCAGATCCTCAGCGATAAAGCGCTCCCACGTAAGATCGGCGGAATAGCCGAAGCGGGCAAACGCAAGGTAGTTGATCTCGTTCACGGTGCTGAAGGCGCTCACCTCACCGAAGATGGTGGCACCTTGCATGCCGCTGCGCACCATGAGCTGCATCATCTCGGCAAAACGGTCGGCGACCAATTCATAGCGTTCATGGTTCCACTGCGATCCCATATGGGTGCGCAGAATGTTCCGCGGACGCGGCAGGCGGGCCACGTGTTCGCGCGTCAGCTGTGCTTTCACCTTGGGCCAGTAGGAGCGGTTGATGCAGAACTGGTAGATGGCATCTTCCGGCAACGCGGCCAGCGGCGCCAAACGGTCCAGATCCAGAATGTTGTCCCAATACGCCTCACACACCAGCCACAGGTCGTTGCGGGCACGCCGCGCGGCGGCAAACAGGCGCGGATAGAGCAGGGCCATGTCGCGGTGTGACCAGGTGGCGTCGGCATCGCGGCGCGCGCGACACTCCGGGCAGGCACACACCCCGTAATCGCCCGTCTCAAAATTAATACCGCCGATTTCGAAGGTCTCCGCCAGCCATTGGATCGCTTCCTCGTGATAGCGCGCATTCTCCGGTTTGGAAGGACAGGCGGCGTCCGTGTAATGCGTCTCGGGAAACCATAGTTCGGGGAGCTCAGGCAGATGAAATGCCGGTGGCTTGTCGAACACAGCGCGCAGCTCAGGATGTCGGCGCAGCCAGTGGGTGAGATTGTAGGGATGATCCCCCTCCCAATAGATGCCGCCATAGGCGTTGATCCCGACGCCGGGCAGGATACGCACGCCACGCTCGGCCGCGTAACGACAGAGCGCTTGCGCGGCTTCCACCCCTCCATGATTGTCCCGCAGGAAGCCGTAGATGGTCACACCGTTGATGCGGTGCATGCTCATAAAATCGACCAGGCGACAATAGTCCTCCAAGAAACCCTCGCGCGGCTTGGAATAATAGTTCAGCGCGCCAATCTCCTGGATGCCCACCTGTTCCAAGTACCAATTGGTGCTGTGATCCCACGTCCAAAACAGTCGGTAGGGCAAAGCAGGCACACATAGTATGTCCAACGCGGGTACCTCTAACCCATCGTCCCGCTCCTTCAGGTGACGCATGCCCAGCTCGTGGACGGCGTAGATCAGACCGGGACGTCCGCCGCCGGCGACAACCAAGAGGGGCCATCCACGCCATGTGTCGCTGCGCAGCGCAAAGCCGTCCTCGGTCAGCGAGGCCCAGGGAATTCGCCCGGCCAGCGTATCCGGCAACGGAGTGGTCGGTTCAACCAGCACAACAAGCCAATTCACCTGCTCCAGGGACAGCGCCGCGATCTCGGACGGTTTCACCAGCTCGAGCGTGCGTCCGGCCAGATAGCGACGCAGCTGGCGTATGGCATGAGCTTGGCGGTCGGCATCGGCTGCCACCAGGATACGCGCACGGGAAGGCAGGTGTAAAGAGGGTGCGGCTAAAGGGATCAAGGTCTCCCTCCTCTCCAAGAGTTCGGGTGTCTGCATGGATAGTAGCCGTGTCGGTGTCGGAGGTCAAGATTGTGGGGATGGGTGTGGGGTGAGGGATCCATTTGGGGGTGGGTTGAAGTGGTAACTCGGAGTTGCGCAGGTTATCCGAGTCGCGACCTTGAGGGAGCAGTGTAGGGGCAACCGACCGGTACAGGCGACCAGATGGTTGCTTGTACAACCCTGACACGTGTAGCTCGGTTTGAACCCCACCCCTCTCCAAAGTGAGATGCACCCGCATACACACACTGCGCTAGATTGACAAATCGCCGGTATTCCGATATAGTGATTGAGTACTATGTCGGGTTTGTCCTCAAAAGGGTCGGGCGCGTCTTCTTGATGATCACCCAGCGCAGTCCAATGAGTCTGCTGTGCTCACAGAAAGGAGGTGAGGTCCGACGACACAATCTCTGTTTTCTTCTCCTTTTATGCCCTACATACGGTGTGCCCATTTTACCTGATACAGGAGGAGAGGTATGCACAGGCACTTTTTCATCCTAGCTAGTTTGCTGGTGGTGCTTTCTATGTTTATAGCCCAGTGCGCGCCGGCGACGCCGACGCCAACTGAAGCACCTAAGGCCACAGAGGCCCCCACCGAGGCGCCCAAGCCGACAGAGGCTGCCACGCCGACCGAGGTGTCCAAACCGACCGAAGCCCCCACTGAGGCGCCCAAGCCGGCAGAGGGTAAGCTGAAGATCGGACTGGTGACAGATGTGGGCAAGGTGAACGACGGCACGTTCAACCAATACGCCTATGAGGGCTTTATGAAGGCAGCCAAAGAGTTTGGATTGGAAAGCGCCTTCATTGAGACCCAGCAGCCCACTGATTATGAGAAAAACGTGAAGCAGTTCATCGACGAAGGTTACGGGATGATCGTGACCGTTGGCTTTATGATGGGAGAGACCACTAAGAAGATGGCAGAGGCCTATCCCAACGTGAAGTTCGCCATTGTGGACTACGCCTACGATCCGGTCATTCCCAACGTCCAGGGTTTGGTGTTCCGTGAGGATCAGTCGGGCTTCCTGGCTGGCGCGTTGGCAGGACAGATGACCAAGAGCAAAGTGGTCGGAATCGTGGCCGGCATGGAAATCCCGGCGGTCAAGAAGTTCCGCAACGGCTATGAGAACGGCGTCGCGTATGTGTGCCCGGATTGCAAGGTGATCGGCGTCTATATCGACAGCTTCACCGACCCAGCGCGCGGCAAGGCGGCAGCAGAGAGCCAGATTGCTGAAGGCGCTGATGTGATCTTCGGCGCCGGAGGTCCCACCGGCTCGGGTGCTATCTTAGGTGCAGCCCAGCAGGGTATTTGGGTGATCGGTGTCGACCAGGATGAGTATTACACCACGTTCAAGGGCGGCAAGGAGAAAGGCGCCGACAAGCTGCTCAGCTGCGCAGGCAAGCGGGTGGACGTGGCTGTGTACAACGCCGTCAAGGCGGCCGCGACAGGCACGTTCAAAGGCGGCACGGTGGTCTTCGACGCTGCATCGAACGGCATCGGCCTGACCCCCTTCCATGATGCGGAGAAAGCGATCCCAGACGCGGCAAAGGCCAAGCTGGAAGAGATTTTCAAGCTGCTGGCCGAAGGCAAGCTCGACACAGGGGTGGATCCCACCACGGGCGATAAAATTGGCCCGGCCAAGGTAGTGGGTTTCGAGACATCCTCCCCCGTCCCAGAGGAATCACCCCTTGCTGCGGCAATGAACTTTTTGGCCGAAAATGTGGCTCCTGCTGCCGCGTTGGCATCTCAGGCAGCGGCCGCGGATGAAACATGGCTGCGCGTGAGCTACGCATGGCCGTGCTACATCGATCCTGCTGTCGGCTCCGACTTTGCCAGCTCAACTGCCCTGGCCAATCTCTACGATACGCTGGTCTTTCCAAATGCCCAAGGCGGCGTGGATCCTTGGGTGGCTGAGAAGTGGGAAACCTCATCGGATGGCAAGGTATGGACCTTCACCATCAAGAAGGGGATCAAATTCCACGACGGCACCGAGATGAAAGCCAGCGACGTGGCGTATAGCATGAATCGCCTGCTCAAAATCGGCGAGGGATATGCCTACCTGTTCACCGACATCGTGGAGAGCGCCACGGCGAAGGACGACTACACGGTCGAGTTCACCCTCAAACGGCCCACGGGCCTTTTCCTGCCCAGCTTGGCACGCCTATACATCTTGAACGAGAAGCTGGTGCGCGCCAACACCAAGAAGGAGGGCCCATATGGAGAGGAAGGCGACTATGGCAAGGATTACCTGCTGACCCACGATGCCGGCTCCGGTTCCTACAAGGTCAAGGAATTCCCGTTGCAAGAATACCTGCTGATGGAGAAGAACAAGGATTGGTGGGGCACCTTTGTCCCCAATGCGCCAGATTACTACAAGATGATTGGCACGACCGAGGCTTCTACCATCCGCACGATGATGTCCAACAAGGAACTGGAGATCACCGATCAGTGGCAAACCCTCGAAGCATTCAAGGCGCTGGATGAGCTGCCCGGCGTGGACGTCGCGGCCTATCCCAACATGACCAGCTTCTACTTTATGATTCACAACCGGCTGGCGCCGACGGATGATGTGCACTGCCGCCGCGCGATGGCATATGCCTTCGACTACGAGGCAGCCGTGCAGTTGGAATGGCCAGGCACCAAGCCAATGGTGGGGCCGGTTAACGCGGCGCTGGGTGGCCATAACCCCAACGTCACGGTATATCGGCGCGACCTGGACAAGGCAAGGGCTGAGCTAGAACAGTGTAAGTACAAGGACGAGCTGGACAAGTATCCAGTGCAATTCGTCTGGATCTCCGAAGTGCCGGACGAGGAGAAGTTTGCCCTCTTGTTCCAGTCCAACATGGCGGAGATCGGCATCCCGGTGGAAATCGTCTCCTCGCCCTGGCTCTCGGTGGTGGAGAACACCTCTAAGCAGGAGACCAGCCCCCACATTGTGAGTATCTACGTCTCCGCCGATCTGCCCGAAGCTGGCCCGATGCTGAAGCAGCGCTACCATTCCAGCTCAGCTGCGACATGGTCCCAGAACGAATGGTTGCTGGACAAAGAACTGGACGCCGAGATCGATGATGCGTTGAGCACATTGGATCAGGCAGAGCGCTTTAAGAAGTACCAGGCCATTCAGGCGAAGCTGGCAGATCTGTCGCCATCCATCTTCGTGTATGACCAGCTGGAGAAGCATGCCTACCAGGACTATGTGGACTGGCCGGCCGCCAAGGGGGAGATCATCCCGATGATGGGCTATGATCTACTGGCCTTTAAGATCGGTGTCAAGAAGTGAGGTGAGTTCCTGATTCTTGGCTTGGTCCCCGAGCGAGATGACCCTCGGGGACCAAGCCACGTTGTTCAAAGAGTTGGCAATGAGACTGGTTACGTTCATTCTCAGGCGGGCATTACATTCTATTTTTGTTTTACTTGGCCTTTCTGTCGTGATCTTCGGCATTTCGCGCATCCTTCCGGGCGACCCAGCACGTATGGCTGTGGGAGCCAGGGCGCCTCAATGGGTGGTCGACAATCTACGTGCCCAGATGCACCTTGATGAACCGCTATTTGTCCAGTACGGCTACTGGCTGGCCGACGCCGTGCAGGGTAAATTTGGGATTTCCCTAGTGACGCGCCGCGAGGTGGCAGAAGATATCAAAGAATTTTTCCCCGCCACCCTAGAACTCGCCCTGTTCGCCGGGATCTTGATGGGCGGATTTGGCATCCTGCTGGGCACTATTTCAGCACAACACAAGGACAGATGGATCGACAACGTCGTGCGTGTCCTTTCTTACTTAGGGGTGGTGACTCCAGCGTTCGTGTTCGCCATCATCTTTATGCTTGTCTTCGGTTACTGGCTGAAGTGGCTGCCCACGATCGGCCGTCTCAGTGAGGGATTGACACGTCCGCCGGTGATCACTGGCTTGATGACCGTGGATGCATTGCTGGCCGGCGATTTGGTCGTATTCTGGGATGCGCTGAAACACCTCATCCTGCCGGCGGTCGCCCTGGCGATGGGCGGGTTGGCCCAGGAAGCGCGCATCACTCGGGCGACGATGTCAGATAATCTCACCAAGGACTATATCGCTGCAGAACGCGCCCTGGGCATCCCCGAACGGGTCATTATGGGCAAGTACTTACTCAAACCGTCGCTTATCCCTACGGTTTCCATCTTGGGTCTGGACTTCGCCGGCACGTTGAGCAGTGCTTTCTTGGTGGAACTGATCTTCAACTGGCCGGGCATATCGCGTTACGGCATCAACGCTATGTTGCGTAAGGACCTGAATGCGATCGCGGCGGTGATTCTGGTTTTGGGGGTTGTGTTTATCGTGGTAAACATCATCGTGGACATCGTGGTTGCGTATCTCGACCCACGCATTCGTCTGAGTGCCGAAAGGAGCGAGTGACGTGACCGAGGTGACAGGAAGCTGGGCCTCTGGGCTGCAAGGTGAGGCGGGACATGTTGCCCTCGCCGATTGGCAGGAGTTGCAACGGCGCAGTCGTCGCGAAAACATTGGCCGTGCCTGGTACAAGTTCTCACGCAACCCGTTGTCGGTGGCGGGACTGGTGATCGTATTGACGATCGTGCTTCTGGCTGTCTTGGCGCCCTATGTGACACCCTATCCCCATCATGCCGGGCCTTTCACCGATTTTGCCAACGCCAAGCTGCCACCCAATCCTCGTTACCTCTTCGGCACCGATACGATCGGGCGCGATATCCTGACACGGGTGATCTTCGGCTTTCAGGATGCCTTGCTGATGGGCATCGTTGTGTTGGCTCTGGTTGTGCCGCCGGGTGTTCTGCTCGGTCTGGTAGCCGGCTACAACCAGGGCACATGGATCGACACGGTGATTATGCGTATCACCGATATCTTTCTGGCGGTGCCACCGCTTATCCTGGCGCTGGCCATCGCCTCAGTGCTTAAACCCAATCTTATGAACTCGATGATGGCGGTCTCTTTGATGTGGTGGCCGTGGTATACGCGGCTGGTTTACGGGCTTACCAGCCAGCTGCGCAATGAATATTTCGTCAAATCGGCCGAGACACTCGGAGCCAGCAAGGCACATATCCTTTTCCGAGAGATCCTGCCCAACTGCGTCTCTCCCATCTTCACCAAGATGAGCCTGGATATGGGCTGGGTGATCCTGATCGGGTCTGCACTCAGCTTCGTCGGTTTGGGAGTGCAGCCCCCCAAGCCCGGTCTGGGCACTATGGTGGCCGATGGCGCGCGCTACTTGCCCGACCAGTGGTGGATTCCGGTTTTCCCGGCTTTGGGCATCGTCGTGATTGTGTTGGGCTTCAATCTCCTGGGTGATGGATTGCGTGACTTGCTGGCCGCAGAAGAGGTTTGATGGTTCGGATGGACACTCCCCCTTTGCTCGAAGTTCGTGATTTACAGGTGCACTTCAAGGTCTTCGGCGGCCATCTCAAAGTCTTAGATGGCGTCAATATGATCGTGCGTGCTGGCGAAAAGGTCGGTCTGGTAGGCGAGTCGGGCTGCGGCAAGACCACCACTATGAAAGCTATTTTGCGCATCCTGCCGCAACCACCTGCCAAGATTGTGGGCGGGCAGGTGCTCTTCCGCGGCCAAGATGTGTTGCGGATGCGCCCGGATGAGCTGCGTCAGATCCGCGGACGTGGCATCTCTATGATCTTCCAAGATCCCACCGCAGCCCTGAACCCAGTGTTTACCATCGGGCAGCAGCTGGGAGATGTGATCCGATATTCGCATCGCAATGGCAGGCTGGATGCTCGCCAGATTCAGTTGAAGGCGCTCCAATCCCTCAAGGAAGTAGCTCTGGCAGATCCCGAGCGTCTCTTACACAGCTACCCTATCCAGCTCAGCGGTGGTATGCGGCAGAGGGTTTGTATTGCCATGGCGCTGGCCACTCAGCCGGAGCTATTGATCGCGGATGAACCGGGCACTTCCCTGGATGTCACCATTCAAGATCAGATCTTGCGATTGTTGCACAACTTGGTGGTGGAACGTAACACTTCCATCATTCTCATCACGCACACGTTGGGGGTGGTGCGTGAGGTGACAGACCGTGTATATGTCATGTATGCCGGCAGCATCGTCGAGTCGGCACCGACCAAGACCCTGTTTGCCAATCCCATGTTCCCGTACACGCGGGGTTTGATGCAATCGGTGCCGCGCCTGTCCGGCGGCGGAGTGGCTGAAGGGATTCCCGGGCGGATACCCAACTATCTCCATCCACCTAGTGGCTGTCGCTTCCATCCGCGCTGCCCGCATGTCATGGAAATCTGCCGGCGAGAGAAACCGCCTATGTTCACGGTGGGTGAAGAGCACTACGTTGCCTGCTATCTCTACGCATGCTGACACTGCAGAGGCTATGTCGCAGATGCCCCCAATTCTCGAGTACAAAGAGCTCAAAAAGTACTTCACTATCGGATATCGCGGATTGCTGAAGCGCGAGCCAATCACCGTCAAGGCAGTAGATGGCGTTTCGTTTGCCATTCACAAAGGTGAGATATTCGGCCTGGTCGGCGAATCCGGGTCGGGCAAGAGCACGGTGGCGTACACGACCATCGGAATGTATCGGCCCACCTCGGGCGTGATCGAGTTCCAAGGTGAGAGTCTCTTCACCAGAGAGGGCAAACGCCCACGACATATCAAGAAGGAAATTCAAATCGTCTTCCAGGACCCGGGCTCATCCTTGAATCCACGCCGTAGTGTGAAGGAAATATTGGAATTACCGCTCAGCATCCATCAACCGGCCAAGAAGCACATCGGCCGTGTTGCCGAACTGTTGGAGATGGTCGAGCTGCCGGTCGACTATATGTACAAATATCCGCAAGCGCTCAGTGGGGGGGAGAAGCAAATTGTGGCCATTGCCCGGGCGTTGGCGACCGAGCCCTCTTTTATTATTCTCGATGAGCCGACCTCGGCGCTGGATGTATCGATCCAAGGGAAGATTATCAATCTACTGTTGCGCTTGCGACAGGAGTTCCATCTCTCCTATCTGTTCATCACCCATGATTTGAGTCTAATGCGCAATGTCGCCTCGCGTGTCGCGATCATGTATCTAGGGAAGATCTGCGAGGTAGCAGAGGCCAGTGAGTTTTTCCGCAACCCGAAGCATCCTTACACGCAGATGCTGCTGTCTTCCATCCCGGTGGTCTCTGAGGAAGAAGAGGCGCTCAAGCCGAAGCGCGTGCAATCGCGGGGCGAGATTCCCAGCCCGGTGAACATCCCCAGCGGATGTAGCTTCCATCTGCGCTGTCCGTACAAGATGGACATCTGCCCACGTGTCGACCCCCAGATGGTGGATACTGGGAGTGGCCATCTAGTGCGCTGCCACCTATATCCAGCTCAGACAGAAAATCACCCTGCTGGAGAGCAGGTCATCACTTGAATCTTTCGACATAAGGAGGCATCCCACTATGAGAGTCGCTACCGATATTGGTGGCACCTTCACTGACCTGGTGTATCTGGACGAGAAGACCGGTCAGATCGGCGTGGCGAAGGCGTCCACAACGCCTGCCAATTTTGCTCAAGGGGTGATCGACACCTTACACAAGTCCGCCATCAAAGTACCTGAGACCACTTTCTTCGTGCATGGTTCCACTGTGATCATCAATGCCCTGACGGAGCGCAAGGGTGCTAAGACGGCGTTGATCACCACGCACGGTTTTCGCGATGTCCTGGAGATCACTCGTGCGAACCGTCCCGACCTGTACAATATGTACTATACCAAACCCAAGCCGTTTGTGCCGCGCTACTTACGCTTAGAAGTGCGCGAACGCATGAACTACAAGGGAGAAGTGCTGGAACCCTTGCATGAGGAAGATGTGCGTCGGGCGGCTGAGTTTTTCCGCAAGGAAAATGTGGAGGCGATCGCGGTTTGCTTTTTGCATTCGTATGCCAACCCGGCCCACGAAATCCGCTGTGGCGAGATCCTCCGCGAGATGTTGCCGGACATCCCGGTGACCCTCTCCCACGAGATCACGCAAGAATGGCGTGAGTACGAACGCACCAACACGGCTGTGCTCAACAGCTACGTCATGCCCGTTGCCAAGTTCTATTTGACCAATCTGGAGAAGAACTTGGCCGAGCTGGGGATGGGCAAAGTCTATCACATTATGCAGTCCAACGGCGGCACTGCCACTTTTGAAATGGGCAAGCGCGTGCCGATCAACACGGTCGAGTCAGGCCCTGTAGCGGGCGTGATCGGTGCCGCGATGATTGGCAATCTGATCGGCGAGCGCAACGTGATCTCTCTCGACGTAGGTGGTACCACCGCAAAGACGTCCCTGGTCGAGAACGGCACGCCACGCATTACCACGGAATACAAGATCGAGTGGCGTCGTGACTATGCCGGTTATCCCATTTTGGCGCCCACGGTTGACATCGTGGAGATTGGCGCTGGGGGCGGTTCCATTGCCTGGGTGGACAACGCCGGCGCCCTCAAGGTCGGACCGGTAAGCGCAGGCGCCGACCCCGGACCGGCGTGTTATGGCCGCGGCGGTGACAAACCGACTGTGACGGATGCGAATGTTCTGGCGGGCCGCATCAATCCGGATTACTTCCTTGGAGGGGAGATAAAACTTGATGTGGAAAACGCACGGCGCGCGATGAAACCCATCGCCGATCATTTCAAAGTCAGTGTGGAAGAAGCTGCAATGGGTGTCATCCGCCTGGCCGATGCCAACATGATCAACGCGCTGAAGCTGGTATCTGTGCGACGTGGTTACGACCCGCGCGATTTTGTGCTGATTGCCTTCGGCGGTGGCGGTGCCATGCATGCCGGTGCGTTGGCGCGCGAATTGCGTGTCAAAGAGGTGCTCATCCCCAACGAGCCGGCCGTCTTTTCCGCTTGGGGAATGCTGATGACCGATCTGCGCTATGACTTCATCCGCACCACCATCCGGCGCGCTGACCAGATTTCTGCGGCGGCGCTGACGGAGATTTATTGTGGGATGGAGGCAGTTGCCCGACAAAACTTGCTGGATCAACACATACCGGATGAGCGCATGATGTTCCAGCGCTTTGCGGATATGCGTTACCTGGGCCAGGAACATACGGTCAAGGTGCCCATCCCCGGTGGGGTCATCACCGAAGAGATGATGTCGGAGATCTGCGAACGTTTCCACCGGTTGCATGAACATGCTTACACCTTCCGTCTGGACACCCTGATCGAGTTTGTCAATTACCATGTGACCGGTTTTGGCATTGTCGACAAGCCTCAGCTCAAGAAGCTGGATGGCACCCAGGGCAGCTTGGAAGCGGCGCGCAAGGGAACACGGCGCGTCAACTTCGATGAGCTGGGTTATCACGAAGCGCCTATCTATGAACGCAGCCTCCTGCCGGTCGGCGTTCGGATCCAAGGACCTTTGGTTATTGAGGAGCCGGCATCCACAACAGTGGTCTTTCCCGATCAGACGGTATATCGGGATGAATACGGCTTCCTGCGCATTCACACGGCGTACGCCTGACACCTGCTTTGGCTGAAGGAGGATTTTTGACATGGCACGCAACGGAAACGGGGTCGATCCCTTCACCCTTGAGATCATAAGCGAGAGCTTGCGCGCGATCGGTGACGAGATGTTCGTCACTATGCAGCGCACCAGCATGAGCGTCATTATCTACGAGACCCTTGACTATGCCACCGGCCTGACCGATGCTCAAGGACGCCTCATCACCCAAGGCAATGGGGTCACACTGTTCCTCGGCACGCTCGACTACGGAGTGCGCAGTGTGCTCGAGAAGTTTGGCTACGATGGGCTGAAACCGGGTGATATTGTGATCACCAATGACCCGTATGGTGGCGGAGGCACTCATCTCTCGGACGTCTCGTTAATCATGCCCATCTTCTACGACGGGAAGATCGTCGCCTTTGCCGCTAACAAGGGACACTGGACTGAAGTGGGCGGAATGGCGGCAGGCAGCTGGACCACCGACTCCACCGAGATCTACCAGGAAGGTTTGCAGTTCCCTGTCATTAAAATCTTCGAGGAGGGGAAGATCAATCAAGGCCTGGTGGACTTGATCCGTGCGAACGTGCGTACGCCGGATATGAGCATCGGTGATATGATGGCCCAGGCGGCTTCCCTGCGCATCGCCGAGCGGCGTTTTCGCGAGCTGTGCGACAAGTATGGGGTTGAAACCGTCACAGCGGGCATCGAGAAGTTGATGAACGACAGCGAAACGCTGATCCGACAGGAGTTGCGCAAGATCCCACCGGGTGTCTATGAAGCAGAGGATTATATCGACGACGACGGGATCTCGGAGGGGCCTTTCAAGGTGCAGGTGAAGGTCACCGTCACCCCTGACAAGCTCATCTGCGATTACACAGGCAGCCATCCCCAAGTGCTGGGACCGGTGAATGCGGGCTGGACGGCGCTCGTGGCCGCGGCACGTGCCATCTTCCTCGCCCTGACCGATCCCTCCATCCCCACCAACGATGGCTGTTTCCGGCCGTTGGAGATCATCTGTCCTCCACGGACCATTTTCACCGCAGAACGACCCGCAGCGGTGTCAACCTATTGGGAGACGATGTTGTATGCAGCTGACCTGATCTGGAAAGCGATGGCACCAGTGCTGCCCCATCGGTTGCCGGCAGGCCATTTCCTCAGCGTGTGTGCTCCGATCATTGCCGGCCTGCATCCCGACACGGGCTCGTTGTTCATCCTGGTGGAGCCGAGCGCGGGTGGCTGGGGTGCCGGCGCGACCAAAGACGGTGAGAATGGCATGTTTTGCGTGGGAGATGGGGAGACCTACAACGTGCCAGTGGAAGTATGTGAACAGCGCTATGGCGTGCTGGTCGAACAGTATGCCTACGACATCACCGAGGGTGGTGCAGGCAAGTTCCGAGGTGGTCGTGGCATGGTGCGCGATTATCGCATCCTGGCTGACAGCGCACAACACACCGGCACCTTCGGACGTTTCAAATTCCTGCCCTGGGGCATGGCGGGCGGAAGTCCTGGATCTCGCAACTACATGAAGATTATCTGGGCCGATGGGCGTGAACCGCTCATCGTGGGCAAGATCGCACGGCTGCCGGTGAAGAAAGGGGACATTGTGCGTCTTGTCACCGGCACCGGGGGTGGTTATGGCGACCCCTATGAGCGGCCTGTCGAAAAAGTGGTCGAGGATGTCCGGGACGGCTATATCACCCCCGAAATGGCGCGTGACCAGTATGGCGTAGTGGTAGATCCGGAGACGTTGCAGGTCCTAGAGCTGGTGGGCAAACGCGCACAGAAGCAGTGACACGGAGTGCCTGACCCTTACCCTCGTGCATTGAATTTATGCGACCAGACCCGTTCACCACCGAGGTCATCGCCGAGGGGCTGCGCGCTTCAGCGGAGGCGATGTTCCTCACGCTGAAGCGCGCCAGCCAGAGTCCGATCATTTACGAGGTGCTCGACTGTGCCTGTGGCTTGACTGCGCCGGATGGCAGCTTGGTGGCTGAGGCGGAGGGCATCCCGGGCTTTATCGGGTGTCTTGGTTTCGGGGTGCGTTCGATCCTTCGCGAGTTCGGTCTGGAGCAGATTGCGCCTGGGGATATCTTCGTCACCAATGATCCCTACGAGGGCGGTGGCACCCATCTTTCGGATGTGACGCTGATCGCTCCTATCTTT
>QEXY01000155.1 GCA_003130875.1 Ardenticatenia bacterium | reverse complement strand
GTACAGGAACAGGGGGATATGGTCACCGGCGTGGCAGATTTTCCGTTTACACGACAGTATCGCGGGACACTGCCGTATCTTTATTTCTTGGAGCAGCAGGTATTGTGGGGCATGGGGCCTCCATTGGGAGTCCTGGCCCTCTTGGGGTTGTTTTGGGTGATAGGGCGTGTTCTGCGGCGTCGGGCAGTCACGGGTGAATATGTCATCCTCGCTTGGTTGATCCTGTACTTCGGTCCGACAGGGTTGTTCTTGGCCAAGTTTATGCGTTATATGGCGCCGGTGACCCCCCTGCTGGTGCTGTTTGAGGCGGGAATGGTGGCGCATCATGGGGCTTCCAATCTCTTAGAATCGGAAGGTGGGGCAAGAAGGGATTCAGGTAGGCGCTTCATCACGCTACGCGGAATCGCTGGTGGTCTTGCGTTGCTGGGCGCTGTGATTTGGGCTCTGGCCTTTGTGAATGGGGTCTATGGCGCGGAACATCCTTGGGTGACGGCTTCACGTTGGGTGTATCAGAACATCCCGGATGGCGCATGCATCGCTGCCGAGCATTGGGAGGAGGGGTTCCCGCAGTCTCTGCCGGAACCGGGCATGAGTCCCGGAGCGCGCGGCTATCGTCAGCCTTTGCTTCCTATGTACGAAGAGGACACACCGGAGAAGTTCCAGATTATCAAAGAGACTCTGAAACATTGTGATTACCTTGTACTGGCCTCGAACCGCCTCTGGCGTACTATCCCTCGTCTGCCGCAGCGTTATCCTATGAGTGTGCGCTACTATGAGGCACTTTTCAACGGGGAGCTCGGTTTTGAGCAAATGTATACGTGGTCGACGTCGCCACGTTTGGGGCCATTGATCATCGATGACCGAGCGGCGGACGAGAGCTTCACAGTTTACGATCACCCGCGTCCTATCATCTTCCGCAAGACCCGCCAGCTGAGTGATGCCGAGTGGGAACAGATCTTGGGTGGTTTGTGGGAAAAAGCGGTATCCGGTTACGTAGGTCCGCCTCCCGCGTTGGCTTGGCTGCGCAAGACGTTTCAGATTGGGTGGATGACATCGACCTCTGTGGAGCAAGCTCCGGAGAGACGTAAGTCATTGTTGCTAGATATGCCAGTGGACGAGTTGCCTGTCTTGAATGATTTCCGCTGGAACACGTGGGCGAACAACTCAGCAGCACTCGCGATCATATGCTGGTGGCTGGCTGTGCAATGCCTAGGCTGGTTGGCTTGGCCGATTGCACGTCAGGTGCTGGGAAATCTGAGCGACCAGGGCTATCTGTTAGCCAAGACACTGGGCTGGTTGCTGGTGGGGTATGGTGTGTGGATGCTCTCCAGCCTTCGCGTCTTGCCCTATGCCTTGCCCACCATTGGTGTGTGGATAGCAGTGCTTCTCGCAGTGTCAACTTGGTTATTCTGGCGCGATCGGCAAGCGATGCGCGGGCTTCTCGGACGCCAATGGCGCCTTATCCTGTGGGGCGAAGGGGTCTTCACATTAGCCTTTTTGTATTTCGTCGGATTGCGGTTGCTGAACCCTGATCTGTGGCAGCCGTGGAACGGCGGCGAGAAGATGTTGGAGATAGGCTTTCTCAACGCCATTGTCAAGAGCGCCTATATGCCCCCTTATGATCCCTACTTCGCAGGAGGATACATTAACTACTACTATTACGGGCTCTTTCTGGTGGGCATTCTGATCAAGTTGACCGGTATTCAGCCTACCGTTGCCTTCAACCTGGCGGTGCCTTTGCTCGCAGGACTGACGGCAGCCAATGTTTTCTGTCTTGCATACCACCTGGCGGTTTCGATAGATGCAGGCCCTCGCAGAGGGGCTAACTTGTGCACGCAGTGTGAAGGACCTCTTCCGATGCGTCCACTAATCGCCGGTTTGCTCGCGGTCTTGCTGGTGATGTTTATCGGAAACCTGGCCGGCTTTCGTCAGCTGGTGCGCTACTTGGAAGATGCCGGTGGCAGCGACTTCGCCACGGGCCTGCCTCTGGTAGGAGAGACAATGCGGGCACTGACGGGATTATGGCGGGTGTTGTTCGAGGGGATGAGATTGCCTCCCTATAGCTTCTGGGATCCGACGCGGGTGATCCCCGATACCATCAATGAATTTCCCTATTTCAGCTTTTTGTTCGCCGACTTGCATCCTCACCTTATCGCGATGCCGTTCGCGGTGCTGGCGTTAGCGTTGATCTATGGATTGTTGGTGAATGGCACGGCACGCCATGACCCCCTTGTGGGCATATCGGAAGAATGGGGGCGAAGTAACCCGGTTGAGCACCTCTGGCGCGCTGGTGTGAGGGTGGTGCGTGTGCTGCTCGGGGGTAGTGTTACGATTTGGTTGATGTTGGCGTTTTGCCTGGGGGCGCTGGCAGCGACCAACACTTGGGATCTGCCTACGTATACAGGACTGGCCACCCTTGCCTTTTGGCTGGCTCTGTATCGAGCCCACAGGGCTTCTACGGATGAGCAGAGGACAAGAGGGCAGTGGGTCAGCCAACCGGTAGGCCGACTCATCCGCGCTGCTGGCTTCGGGATTGTCACTTTGGCCACTGGTTATCTGTTGTATCTGCCTTTCTTCATTTTCTACCAGCCGCTGGATGTCGGTATTGGATTGGTGAGGGATAAGACCGATCTGGGGTTGTTTCTATGGATTTGGGGTCTTTTCCTTTTCGTAGGGTTTAGCTATTTGATTGTCAACACTGTGCGTCCTCGCTCGCGTCTGTGGGGGGCACGTTGGGTCAGCCTGTGGTTGCGCCGTTGGAATGTGGCGCCGCGTCTGCCTCGCCTGATAAACCAGATGACCGTGACAGCGATGCCGGGCAAGGTGACTTTGCTCTGGTTGATCGTTGTTGTCCTGGTACTCGCCGTTATGCTCTGGGTGCTTGGCTACCGCGTCATTGCATTATTATTGCCTGCTGCGTCTCTTGCTCTTATTTTGCTGCTGCGCTCAGAGTTGTCGGATGGGGAAAGCTTTGCGAGTCTGCTGCTCTTCGGATCCCTGCTTATCCTGCTGGGAGTGGAGATTTTCTACTTGCGTGACTTCTTGGGTGGCAGCAGCTATTACCGGATGAACACCTTGTTCAAGTTCTATATCCAATCTTGGGTTCTAGCAGGCGTGGCGACAGCGACTTTGTTGCCAGGATTATGGGAACGCATTGCGAACTGGCAACGGGCTCACTGGATTCCGGCCTGGAAAACTCTGATGATCGGCTTGTTGGTTGCCTCGCTGGTATATCCGGTGTTTGGTACCCGCACCCGAGTGTTGGATCGCTTTGATGACCCACCCCCGGTTGGTACCCTGGATGGCATGGTCTATATGACCACTGGTAAGTTACACTGGCCCCATAGCAATGTGATTGAGCTGAAATACGATTACGATGCGATTCGCTGGCTGCAGGAGCATATCGTCGGCACCCCTGTGCTTGCCGAGGCGAAGATCGGTTATTATCGTGAGGGGGGTATGCGTGTATCCAGTTATACCGGCTTGCCCATGCCGCTGGGAGGACTGCATCAGAATGAGCAGCGTTGGCCGGAGCAGATCGGACAGCGCGATGGGCTGTACATGGAGTTCTGGAACACTGCAGATCCCGAAAGAGCGTGGGAGCTGATTCAACAGTTGCGCATTTCTTATATCTACTTGGGTCAACTGGAACGCACCTTATATGATCCAGAAATCGCGCAATCGGTAGAGGGCTGGGGAGTGAGTTTCTTAGATCCAGCTGGTTATGGGAAGTTCGATACATTACGCGCGCAAGGACGGTTGGAGCTCGTCTATGAGAATCCGCGCACGCGCATTTATCGGGTGATCACAGCGAGGTAAACACAAGGATGGTTGTCACGACGGCACTCCTTTGGTGGATATTAATCCAGTTGTTCGGTCTGGCTGTTCTTCCGCTGACCTTTTGCCTGTTCTCACATCTGCCGGATCGGGGGTATACCCTAGCACGTCCGCTGGGCCTCTTGCTGGTCGGTTATCTCTTGTGGCTGGGGGGTAGTCTGGGATTTTGGAGAAATAGTGTTAGTGCGACGATCGTAGCGCTCGTGTTAGTGGGGGGTGTAGGGTGGTGGCTATATGCGGCGCGCCTGAAATCGGGCGATCGTTCGCTGAGCACGTGGGTGCGTAATCATAGAGCCTATGTGGCGTGTGTGGAAGTGCTGTTCGGCCTGGCCATGCTGGGCTGGACGGTCTTCAAAGCGCACAATCCGAACATCGAAACCGCAGGTGGGGAGAAGTGGATGGAGATCGCCTTTGTCAACGCCACGCTGCGCAGCGAGCAATTTCCTCCGCAGGATCCGTGGCTTTCGGGTTATGCGATTAGCTATTATTACTTCGGTTATGTGCTGATGGCGATGGTGACCCGCCTGTCTGGTCTGCCTGCCACCGTGGCGTACAACTTGTTCGTGCCCACTTTGTTTGCATTGACTCTCGGTGGCGCTTTCGGGCTGGTTTACAATCTCGTGACTGTTGGGCAACAAGAAGATGGTCCTGAGCGATCGGTTCCGGTTAGGGCGTGGATGGGGATGCTCTATGGCTTGGTGGGCGCCGTCTTCGTGGGTGTGATAGGCAATCTGGAGGGCTTTTTGGAAGTATTGCACAGCCGCGGACTATTGCCGGCCGGTTTCTGGCATTGGCTTGACATAAAAGATATCAATGTGGCACCGCCGTTGGAAGGTAGCTGGATTCCTACGCGATTTATGTGGTGGTGGCGAGCATCCCGTGTGATCCACGACTGTTCATTGCAGGGATTGGCGACGGGGAACTGCAACCCGCCGGGCGGTGATTGGGAAGTTATTGACGAGTTTCCATTTTTTAGCTTCTTGTTAGGGGATGTCCATCCACATGTTTTAGCGTTGCCGTTTGTCCTGCTGAGTTTAGGGTTGGTCCTGAATGCTTTCATTAGGGCGTCGCGGGCAAAGCGAGACGCTAGGATGGGGTCATCTGACCCGGTGAGTACAGGCTTTGGGGAGAAATGTCGCGCAAGTGCGGAACCTGCTGAAACCCTGGCACAGCGGTCAGCGCACTTGGTGAAAGAGATTTCAGGCGGCTGGCCAGAATTTATTCTCGTTGCCGTTTGCCTGGGAGGGTTGGGTTTCCTCAACACTTGGGATTTTCCCATCTACTTGGCCGTGATGAGCATAGCGATTGCGGCAGCGCGTGCTCAAGTTAGGGAAACGAATTGGGCGAGAGAGACGCTTGCCACAGCAGGCGGGCTGGGCCTGTTGGGGGTCGGTTTATACGCACCTTTTTACGTCGGGTTTCAGTCCCAAGTGGGTGGGCTGTTACCGAACCTGTTCAACCCGACAAAGGTCCAGCAATTTCTTGTCTTTTTCGGTCCATTTCTGTTTGCGATCGTGGGTTATCTAATACTTATATCAAACCGACAAGGATGGCGCTTGCACTGGAAGCGTTTGCCGCCTCTGCTTTTGGCCATCGTTGGGGCACCCATAGTGGCTATGTTGACGATAGTGGGGGTCGCTGCCATATCGCCTGCGTTGCGTCCCTATATGGATGGAATCCTTTATGACCCGCATATGCGATCCTTGCTCAGCCAACCTTCCGTCGGGTCGCTAGTGCTCCTGGCATTGCGCCTGCATTTGGGCAATCCGTTGACCTGGTTGCTGCTGAGCGGTTTATTGATCTGGATCGGTCTGATGTGGCCCTCCCCGCGTTCTGCATCTGATTATCCGGTTCGAACCAATTCGCTCACTTCCTCAGATCGCTTTGTGCTGCTCATAACCAGCTTCGGCCTAGCGTTGCCTCTGATCGTCGAATTTGTGTACCTCAGGGACAATTTCGGTATTCGGATGAACACCGTGTTCAAGTTTTATTATCAATCTTGGATTTTGTTAGCCGTTTCGGCTGCCTATGGGATATGGGCAGTTCATATGCGTTCCCTTCGCGCCGAGGCGTTAACCAGAAGTGAAAGACGCAGTGCATTGTGGCAACCAATGCTACGCGGGCTGTGGGAATTGGTTGTGGTGTGCCTGGTGCTTGCTGGGCTGGTTTATCCCATCCTGTCAATTCCGAGCAAGGTGGCTCACTATGAGGACGAACCCCAGCTGGATGGTATGGAATGGCTGAGCAAAGTGTATCCTGGCGATTATGCTGCTATCCGCTGGTTGCAAGCCAATGTACCTGGCGAAGCGGTGATTTTGGAAGCACCGGGCGACCGTTATGCCGCTTATGATTATGTGGGCCGAATCTCCGCGCTGACCGGGCTGGCTACGTTACTGGGTTGGGGCAACCATGAGCATCAATGGCGCGGAAGTTATGAGATACCTGCTCGACGGGAACCGGAAATTGAGGCGCTATTTAATGGGCTAGACCCGACTCGCATCACAGCATTGCTGGATCAGTACGACATCGCCTATGTTTATGTGGGAACGTTGGAGCGCAAACGCTACCGTGCAGACGGTCTGGCCAAGTTTGAACAACTGATGGAAGCTATCTACCGGCAGGGTGATGTTGTCATCTATCAGCGACGCTGAGAGGTCTTATCTCCAGGTGGATTGGCGCATCGGTCTGACACTGGATGTAGTGGTGTTGCGTGAATGGGGATGTAGTGGTGTTGCGTGAATGGCTTCACAAGAGCATGGCAAATTTTGGAGGGTGTTGAAAAAGTCGGTGGAAATTCGGACGTACTGAACGTGTGTGGTGGAATAAGGGCAAAATATGCAAGGGTTGGGGCAATGGGTACGAAGCGCTTCAAAGAGACAGGGCGGGACTCCTTCTGGGGGAATACCTCTATGGGCAGGTGGTGTCCCCTGAACACTTTCTGCGCCGGTTGGAACGGGTTGATTGACTGGAATGCCTTTGGCGAACAGTTGATCGCGTTGTATGTCGGAGGTGGGGAGATGGGACGGCCACCGTACCCTCCGGTGATGCGGTTGAAGACGTTACTGTTGGCTTACTTGTACAATGTGTCCGAGCGGCAGGTGGCGGTGTATGTGCAGGAGAATTTGCCGGCGCGCTGGTTTGTGGGCTTGGCGGCGAATGAGCGGGCGCCGGATCACACGACCTTGAG
>QEXY01000154.1 GCA_003130875.1 Ardenticatenia bacterium | reverse complement strand
GGGGATATCTTCGTCACCAATGATCCCTACGAGGGCGGTGGCACCCATCTTTCGGATGTGACGCTGATCGCTCCTATCTTTTACGAGGGACAGTTGGTCGCATTCGCAGCCAACAAAGCGCACTGGACAGAGATGGGAGGTATGGCAGCGGGCAGCTGGACCGTCGACTCCACCGAGATCTTTCAAGAGGGCCTGCAGCTGCCCGGACTGCGCCTCTACCACCGTGGTCAGCCCGATGCTGCTTTGCTTGACCTCATCGCGGCGAACGTGCGTCTCCCGGAGATGACCTTGGGAGATTTATATGCGGGCGTGGCTTCGCTGCGGGCCGGCGAGGTAGGTGTCCTGGAGCTATGCCGCAAATATGGGCTCGAGGCCGTGCATCATACCATGCAAAGTGTCTTAGAGCGCGGCCGTGCGGTCGCCTGGACCGCCTTGCGGCAGATACCATATGGCCACTATAGCGCCGAAGACTGGATTGACGACGATGGCATCGGTCAACAGCCTTTGCATGTGCGTGTGCAGGTTCTCGTCGATGAGGGAGGATTCACCGCCGACTTCACTGGTGCGCCACCTCAGACGGTCGGTCCGATCAATACGACTCGAGTGGGCCTAGAGGTATCCTGCCGTGAGATCTTCAAGGCAATTGTGGCCCCCCACGAACCGAACAACGAGGGGCTGTTTGATCCCTTGCGGGTCGTCTGTCCCCATGGCACGATTTTCACCGCTCAGCGCCCGGCGCCGGTTTCCATATATTGGGAAACTGGCGCCTACGCGAGCGAGCTGATCTGGCGTGCCCTCTATCCGGTGGCACGTGGCCGACTGCCGGTGGGACACTCTTTGAGTGTTTGTGGCACCATCCTGAGCGGGGTGGACGAAGAACGTGGCCCATTTGTGTTGGTCGAGCCTCAAGCGGGGGGATGGGGTGCCACCCACGATCGCGACGGCGAGTCGGGGCTGGTGGTGGCAGGCGACGGCGAGACGTACGTGATGCCGGTCGAGGTGTGTGAACAGCGCTATCCGCTGCTGGTAGAACAGTATCGCTTCAACACGGTCCCTGCCGGAGCCGGGTGTTTCCGGGGTGGCTTTGGCCTGGTGCGTGATTATCGCGTTCTATGTGCTCATGCCGAACTAACCGCCACGTTTGGCAGGCATCGCTTCCCTCCCTGGGGATACGCGGGCGGCGCAGATGGCTCGCCCAACACCATCGAAATCTACCTCCATGGAGGAAGTGCCGAACAGCCAGCAATCCGAGCAGGTAAGCTGGCGCGTTACAGATTGCGGCGCAACGACCGGGTGCGTCTGATCACCGGTGTGGGGGGCGGATATGGAGATCCGCTGGCGCGCGACATCCAGCGCGTGTGGGAGGATGTGCGCAATGACCTCCTCGAACCTGAGGAAGCAACCCGCCTGTTCGGCGTCGTGTTCAGCCAGGACAGCCAGGGAGTGGACGTTGCCGCTACCGCCGCCTTGCGGAAGGCGCGAAGAAAGGGCAAGCGGGTGCGGCGATGAGCATGCACGAACGATATCTCGACCCGTTTACCGTTGAGATCATTCGCGAACAGCTGATTGCAGCGGCGGAGGAAAGCTTTGTCGTTCTCGGGCGGAGCAGCCAAAGCCCCATCATCTATGAAGTGTTGGATTACGCCTGTGCTATCACAGACAGCAATGGCGACCTGATTGCACAGGCGAACGGAGTGCCCGGCTTCTTAGGCACCCTCTCCTTTGCGGTGAAGGCAATCCTTGAAAAATTCTCTCCGCATTCGATTCGGCCCGGCGACATCTTCATCACCAACGACCCCTATCAGGGTGGCGGAAACCACCTCTCCGACGTAGCGCTGATCGCGCCGATTTTTTGCCACGATCGACTGATCGCTTTTGGTGTCAACAAAGCGCACTGGACCGAGGTAGGGGGCATGGCTGCCGGCAGCTGGACCACCGATAGCCAAGAGATCTTCCAGGAGGGTCTGCAGTTCCCGGCCATCCATATTTACCGCAACGGCAGAGCGGAGCAAGGGCTGATCGAGCTGATTGCAGCGAATGTGCGCACTCCGGAGCGCACACTGGGCGACCTCTACGCTGGCATAGCATCCCTGAGGAGTGCCGAGCGCCGTGTTGTGGAGATCTGCCAACGTTACGGCGTGGAGACAGTATGCCGGAGCATGCGAGCCATCCTCGATCATGGCGAGCAACTAGCCCGACAAGCTCTGACGCAGCTGCCCAAGGGGTCGTTCTTCGCCGAGGATTGGATGGACGACGACGGTTTATCCGATGAGCCAGTATACGTCTGCGCGCGTGTGACCATCACCGACAGCGCTTTTGTCGCCGATTTCACCGGTTCGGCGCCGCAGGTGCCTGGACCGATCAATTGCACCCGCACGCGCCTGCACTCCGCGTGCCGGACGATCTTCAAGGCCATCACAGACCCGCGAGCTGCTGTCAACGAGGGGTGGTTTCGTCCCTTACAGGTAATATGTCCGGATGGCACGGTCTTCACAGCCCAGCGCCCCGCACCGGTCTCTACGTACTGGGAGACCGGCGCCTATGCAGTGGATCTGTTGTGGCGTGCGCTCTTCCCGGTCTTGCCAGATCGCCTGACCGCAGGCCATTCTTTGAGCGTCTGTGGCACGGTGATCAGCGGTCGAGATGAGGATGGTGGGTATTTCATCCTGGTGGAGCCACAGGCAGGTGGCTGGGGGGCGGGGGCAACCAAGGACGGCGAGAGCGGTCTGGTGGTCGTCGGCGACGGTGAGACATACATTATGCCAGTGGAAGTGTGTGAGGCGCGTTACCCTCTGCTGGTGAAGCAGTTCACGTTCAATGTTCAGCCGGCAGGTGCTGGTATGTATCGCGGCGGATTCGGACTAATACGTGACTACCAGATCCTATGTGCTGCCGCACAGCTCACCACCACCTTTGGCCGGCACAAGTACGTCCCATGGGGTGCAGCAGGCGGTCATCCCGGGTCGCCAAACGGTGTAGCAGTTATCCCTGCGGGCGCACACGAGCCCGTCCTGTGGAGGGGTAAGCTAGCACGCTATCCGTTGAAACGGGGTGACATCGTGCGCCTGGTGACCGGTGTCGGGGGAGGTTACGGAGATCCACGGCAACGTAACCCTGCAAAACTTTACGAAGACGTGCGCAATGGTTTCCTGACCGTTGATCAGGTGCGCATCCTATACGGAGTCATGCCTCCCGATGAACTGCTCCACCGCGCATGGCGCGATTGAAATCCGTTTGGGCGGAAGTGGAGAAGGTGTGTCCACAAAGCAAAATGATGCGCAATGCGAGGAGCTTTTTTGATGAGCCAGATTGAACAGGTCGAAATGGAACATCGGCTGAGAATCCTGCGCGATGCGATGGCGCGCTCCAATGTGGGGATAACGGCAGTTGCTCCCGGCGATATGATGCGTTATCTAGCAGGATACGCGTCTTATCCGGATGAACGTCTCTGCCTCCTGCTGATCTCAGCAGACAAAGTGGCTGTAGTGGTTCCAGCGCTCAACGCTGCGGAGTGGCAAACACACACCACACTGCCTCTATATACCTGGGCGGATGCAGAAGGTCCTGGCGCGGCGCTGCGGGCTGCCCTATCGTCCCTCGAGGTCTCTCCGTTGCGGCGATTGGCTGTGGACGGCGAGATGCGAGCGGACTTTCTGCTCCATCTGCTCGAGGCAACCGGTAACCCGGAAGTCATCACACTGGCAGCATTAGGCGCTCCCCTGAGATTGTGCAAATCGCCCTCCGAGATCGCGTTGTTGCAAGCCGCGGCAGCGCAGGCCGACCGCGCAATGCAGGCCGCCATCGAAGCATGCCAGCCCGGCGTCACCGAGGCACAAGTCGCGTGGGCAGCGGAACAAGCGTTTCGCATGGACGGTGCGGACTACGTTTGTTTCACCCTGGTTGCCTCTGGTCCCAACAGCGCCTTTCCCCATCATCGCAGCGGACAGCGCACGCTACAGCGTGGTGATGCGGTCATCATTGACATTGGGGCTTCGCTCAATCACTACAAGTCGGATATCACGCGTGTGGTATACCTGGGCGAGCCACCGCTTGTATTTCTGCGCACTTACGATGCCGTGTTACAGGCAAATGAACAGGCTCGTGCTGCCGTTAAACCTGGGGTGACGGCCGCATCGGTCGATCGGGCTGCCCGTGTCGTGCTGGAGGCAGCCGGCTGCGCAGGGCATTTCGTCCATCGCACCGGCCACGGTCTGGGGCTGAGCGTGCACGAACCTCCCTGGATTATGGCTGGCAATGAACAGCTGCTCGAAGAAGGCATGGTGTTCAGCATCGAGCCTGGTGTGTACTTTCCCGGACAATTTGGCATCCGGATCGAGGATATCGTGGTGGTCACCGCTTCGGGTGCCCGCACTTTGACCGGTTTCGATCGACGATTGGTGGTGAAGGCGTAGCGCTTGGAGATATGCCCTCGCCTCCCGAACAATGTCAGGCAAAGAGGAGAACAGCAAAATGGTCAAGCTCACTGTATTGTACAACTTGCCTCCGGACGCCGACCACGAGGCATTTCTGCGCTGGCGCACAACCGAACACCAACAGGATAACCTGGCGATCCCGGGCCTCATCAAGACCGACTTCTACATCATCCAAGAAGCCTGGCAGCAATCGACACCTCCTTATCGTTATATGACCGAGGCATATTTTCCCGATATGGAAACCCTGCGCGCCTTCTTCTATGACCCGGAGTATCAGGCGAAGCTCCGTGAGTGGCTGAAAATGATCGCCGACCCTGTCTTCCTTATCTCAGAAGAGGTGATAACCTCCATCGTGCGAGAAACACCATGAACCTGTTGCGCCCTGTCCTCATTGCATTGTCCCAGAGCGCTCGCGCACGCCAGCTGGTCATCCATTATGGCCCTATGCGCAAGCTGGCGAGACGGTTTATTGCTGGTGAGACGCTGGATGAGGCCATCGCGGTGGTCAAAGAGCTGAACCGGAGTGGTATCCAGGCAACGTTGGACCATCTGGGGGAGAACGTGGCCAGTGAGCAAGACGCTCGACGAGCCACAGAAGAGTATCAACATCTCGCACAACGCATTGCCCATGAAGCTCTCCAATCCTCGATCTCGGTCAAGCCAACCCATGTCGGACTTGATTTCGGCGAGGATTTCTGCTATAGCCAGCTCCGCGCGATTGTGCACACGGCCCAGCAATTTGGTCTGATGGTTGAGGTGGATATGGAAGGATCTGCCTACACGCAGGCTACTCTGAACATTGTCCACCAGCTATTGGATCATCATTGCAATCTGCGAGTGGCCCTGCAGGCGTATCTTTATCGCACTGAAGAGGATTTGAAGCATCTGATCACACGTGGTGGCAGTGTGCGCCTCTGCAAGGGTGCCTACGATGAACCGTCCACCATTGCCTGGCGCAGCAAAAAGCAGGTGAACGCCAGCTACGCACGGCTCATGCTCATGATGTTGAGCGAACAGGCGCTCCAGAACGGCTTCTACCCTGCTCTGGCCACTCACGATCACCATCTCATCCTGCAGGCCGAACGTGAAGCACTCCGGCGAAATATCGCCAAGGACCAATTCGAGTTTCAGATGTTATACGGGGTGAGGCGAGACTGGCAACGCCGCCTGGCAATGGATGGATATCGTGTGCGCGTCTACGTGCCCTATGGAACGCAGTGGTATCCTTATTTCATGCGTCGCTTGGCAGAGCGTCCGGCGAACGTTTTGTTTATCACGCGCGCATTGATCGGTGGATAACGTCCTTTTCAACCCGATGGAGAGGAGGCTGCGATGAAAGCCTGGGTTTTGGAACAGATTTCTAAGGTGGGCGAGGGAGGCAATCCCCTGCGCATGGTCGACCTTCCCACCCCCACACCGGGTACGGGCGAAGTCTTACTGCGCGTCTCAACGTGCGGGGTGTGTCACACGGAACTGGATGAGATCGAAGGCCGTACGCCTCCTCCGTACCTGCCAGTGGTGCCGGGCCATCAAGTGGTCGGCCAAATTGTGGCGAAAGGACCGGATACCCATCGGTTCTCCGAGGGGGAACGTGTCGGAGTGGCGTGGATCTATTCCGCTTGTAGACGTTGTGCATTCTGCCTCGGCGGCAATGAAAATCTGTGTCCCGACTTCAAGGCGACCGGCCGGGACGTAAATGGCGGATATGCGGAGTACATGGTGGCGCCCGAGGAATTCGTCCACCCCATCCCGGATGTGTTCTCTGACACAGAGGCAGCGCCCTTGTTGTGCGCTGGCGCGATCGGCTATCGCTCTCTGCGTCTGTGCAATTTGCAAGATGGCCAAAACCTGGGGTTAGTCGGGTTCGGCGCCTCAGGACATCAGGTGCTTAAGATGGTGCGGCACATGTATCCGAGTGCAGCTATTTACGTATTCGCTCGGGCGCAAAACGAGCGCGCCTTTGCCCTGGAACTGGGCGCTGTCTGGGTGGGCGACATCGGAGATGTCGCTCCAGCGCAATTGCACGCCATCATTGACACGACGCCGGTGTGGAGGCCCGTCATAGAGGCTCTGAAGAATTTGGCTCCGGGAGGTCGCCTGGTGATCAACGCCATCCGCAAGGAGGATAGCGACAAGGACTATTGGCTGCGCCTGGACTATCCTACCCATCTGTGGATGGAAAAGGAAATCAAAAGTGTCGCAAATGTGACGCGACGGGACGTGCGCGAATTCCTGACCCTGGCAGCGGAGATGGGGCTCAAACCGGAAGTTCAGGAATACCCCTTTACCGAAGCCAATCGTGCACTGGTGGACATCAAAACGAAAGGGGTGCGTGGCGCTAAGGTGTTGCGCATCCTCTGACAAGTGCACCCTGGTCGGAGAGCGAATTGGAACAGCGGCCCGCAGGAAGCTTTTCTCACCGCAGGGGGTGCAAAGACCGTAGAGATTTCACTAATTTCTCCCTGTATACCTGGCAGTGACACCCGCCGTTTGCTCACACGCGCGGCTCGGTTCACACGATCCGAGCCACGACCCTCAGGGAGCGGTGTCACGCCGCTTGCTCACATGCGCGGCTTGGTTTGACCCGGTTTCTCCCCCAAAAGAAATGTACCCTCAGCTGAATGCGCCAACATTCGAAGTGACCGATTTGCGTGAATGGAATGGAATCTATATCTCCTTTAATGTTACAAACTGCCTTCCCCAGGGGCTAGCAGAATCAAATAGATCCGTGATCTCGATGGCGTTCATAAAGCGGTCGCCGGTGGTGACAATAAACGTGATGCGACGCCAGCGCGGACTGAGGATGGGAGGTATTTTGTGTTGCAATGGCCCCAGCTGAAGCTTGTAATACCAATCGCAGGCATGGGGATGGTCGGGTTCAGAAGGGATTAAATCGCGGCGTGTGAGCAGCTCGTGTCCGAGGACCGCACAATAGTAGTGGATCGCCCAGCGATCCTCCCCAAAAGCTCGGGTGAAATAAAACGCCAGCCAATCAAAATCAGGGGTGCCGGGTGGCGCATGTTTGACCGGCACCCGATACCACCGCTCAGATTGTACGATTTTCCAATCGCGCTTATGGGGAACCACCGCAACCAAGACACGATCTTCGGGGTACATGATATATCAATCGTTCGCGTCCCAGGTGCTTTGTCACACGCGTCGCTTGCGAATCAGGGTGTCCACCAGGATAGCCGCCACAATGATCGAGCCTTTCGCCACTGGCTCGAAGTAGGCACTCGCGCCTAAAAGCACCAGGCCATTGGTGATCATGCCCAGCACAGCTGCGCCAAGGAAGGTGCCCAAGATGCTGCCCGCACCACCGAAGAGCGGTGTGCCACCAATCACCACCGCGGCAATGATGTCCAGCTCATAGCCAGTGCCCGTCAATGGAAAGGCGTTGCGGTGCTGTCCCAGAAGCAGAGCGGCAGCGATCCCGCACAATGCACCAGTGATCATAAAGTTGATCGTCTTGATCCATTTCGTATTGATACCGGCCAGGATGGCTGCTTCCTGATTGCCTCCGGTGGCATAGACATGCGACCCGAAGCGCGTTTTGCTCAAGACAAAACCGCCGAGCGCCATAACACCGATCATCCAGAACACCTGAGTAGGCACCAGACCACTGACGTGGCCAGAGGTGATGTTCAAGAAAGGATCATCACGGGCCAGCTTGATCATCACCGGCCAGCCGCCGCTGGCAAGCAACGCACCGCCGCGCAGGATGCTCAACATACCAAGTGTGACGATGAACGAAGGAATGCCAAAGCGTGTTGTCACCGTGCCGTTGACGAAGCCAATGGCCGCCCCCATAATCACCACAATTAGGAGCGCTAGCCACGGGTTGAACCCAAACTTGGCGATAAGCGAAGCCAATACGATGCCTAAGAAACCGTAGATAGAACCAATAGACAAGTCGATTTCACCCGAAATGAAAAGGAAGGTCACACCGGTGGCTATGATGGCCAGGATGGAGATCTGACGCGCCACCAGCAAAATATTGTCCAGCTGGGGGAAGAGCGGGGTCGCCAGAGAAAGCGCGATGAACAGCAGGATAGTGGCACTCAATACGCTGAACTCGCGCATCCGCAGCAAAGCCTGCAACGAACCGCGTAAGCCCCGCGGTCCAGCACGGGTCAACAGCTCGGGAGCCCCAGCGCTCTCCAGCTCATCGAGAATGGCATCCACGTTGTTGGTGCCGCACCCGGGTGCTTCTGGCTGCGAGTTTTGCCGTAGATCCTGTTCCATGATCTCTCAGCGCTCCTTCCCTTTTCCGGTTCAGAGATGTTCCGCGCCTACAATGAGCCGGACGATCTCTGCCGCGTTGGTTTCTTCCCGACGGCGTACGCCTGCCAATCGTCCACGACGCAGTACCACAATGCGATCTGCCACAGAGAATACATGTTCCAGGTTGTGGCTGATGACGATGACAGCCCGTCCTTGCGCTTTCAGCTGCTTGATGAGGCGCAACACTTTGCGAGATTCCTCAATACCCAATGCTGCCACAGGCTCATCCATAATGACCAACCGCGCGGCAGCCTGATGCACGGCACGGGCAATGGCCACTGCCTGGCGTTGACCGCCCGACAGAAGACCCACTGGCACTTCGACCGAGGGGATGTCGCTGCGCAGCTGCTGGAGCACTTGCACCGATTCTTCCACCATACGACGTCGGTCGATGACGATCCCCTTGGTCGGTTCGCGACCCAGGAAGATGTTGGCGGCAACGTCACGCTGATCCACCAGAGCTAAGTTCTGATAGACGGTGGCAATGCCCATCATCATAGCATCGCGCGGGCTGTGAAATGTGACCGGCTTGCCGTCCATCAGGATCGTGCCGCTGTCCGGTTGGTACGCTCCGGAGATAATTTTGATCAAAGTGGACTTGCCCGCACCGTTGTCACCGACCAGCCCCACCACCTCACCCGGAAAGACACAGAAGTCCACCCGCTGCAGTGCCTGGACATGGCCGAATGCCTTGCTGATGCCGCGCAGCTCTACTAAAGGGTATTCACCGATCATCCCAGGGGTCGTAGTGTTCACTGCCGTAAGAAGGATCCCAGGTTGTTCCATAACTCATACACCTCACCTTTCAGTCGAGACCTTTCATTCTGCAAATTAGACCCCCTTCCCCTTTCTGAACTTCCCAGGGGAAGGGGGTCGATGGTAAGGTCTTGCCACCTGTCAGCCGAGGCCAAATTCCTTGGCCTTCTCTTTCCAAAGCTGCTCACGGGCCATCACTTTGTCGATGTTGGTGGCATCGACCAGCTCGGCGCCGGTGTCAATATCGCTGGCGGGATAGCCAACCTCGAGCCCCTGGTAAATAAGCGCCGATGTCAGGAAGCCCTGGGCATAGGGGTTCTGGCCGATCGTGAAGTCTACCGAACCGTTTTTGATGCCTTCCAAGACGAAGTCCACCAAGTCGTAGCCTCCTACGGCGAATTTGTCCGTCAGACCTTTGTCCACGGCCATGTGCCCGACAAAGCCATGGGTGAAATCGGAGGCCAGCCATCCGACGATCTGGTCGCCCTCAGCAGCCCACTTGGCTTCGAACTTGGCAACTGCCTCCGCCTCATTGGTGGTGACGGCTAGCGGCTCGGTGGTGAAATTGGTGCCAAATTCCTTGTTATAGCGCTCGACACCTTGGGTGCCACCCAGATTGCGCGTCTCAAGAGCAAAGTGGCCAGGTGCGATGATAGGCATGATGATTTTGCCCTCTTTACGGCCGGTCTTCTTAGTGATGTATTTGCAGATTTCATAACCGGCGACATTGCCTGCCACGATAAAGTCCTGGCCGACGTAGGCACAACCGGTGGCTTCCTTCACGCCGGGCGCACGGGTGTTGTACAGCACAACGAAAATACCCGCTTCCTGAGCCGCCTTGATCGGATCGATGAAGGCCTCGCTGTCTACCGCTGTGAAACCGACGGCATCCGGCTTGGCAGCAATAGCGTTGTACTGGAGTTCGACCGTCTTCTGGGTATCGTGCACTGGTGGCCCTATGAACTCGGTATCCCAGCCAGCCAGTGCGCCGAAATCCTTGAGGCCGACAATCGCGGGGACGAAGAAGGGGTTGAGGTCATGCGTGACGAAGATAACCTTGCGCTTCTTACGCTGTGCGAATGCCGGAGTAGACATCCCGGCGAACATAGGGGCGAATGCAGCCGCCCCGGCACCGGCAGCCATCAATTTGAGCAAGTCTCTGCGGTTCATTTCAATCCCTCCTTTGGTAGATTGATTCCACTTCTCCCCAGGATATTCAGATGGACGCTTTCTGAGCTATGCATAGAACTTCTCTATCACGCATTATGTAGACCGCTGTACGATCACCCCCTTTCGCGTTTCAACCACATCGCCAATCACAAGGCGGCGACGGAATAGCGGATCGGTAAGGTCACGCGTATACGCCGTATTCGCGCACGGCCTCGTACATGGCAAGCAGATTCTCAACTGGAACGTTGCCCTGCACGTTGTGCACGGTGTTGAACACGAAGCCACCGCCCTTGCCCAAGATGCGAATGCGCTCACGCACCTGTTCTCGCACCTCATCCGGAGTGCCAAAGGGAAGCGTGCGCTGGGTGTCCACACCGCCACCCCAGAAGGTGATGCGGTCGCCATAGCGTTGTTTGAGCAGGCTTGGGTCCATGCCCGCGGCAGAGGTCTGTACAGGATTCAGGATGTCGAATCCCACTGCAATGAAGTCCTCGATCAGCGGCTCCACAGCACCGCAAGAGTGGATGAAGGTCTTCCATGAAGTATTTCGGTGTACCCAATCATTGACCTGACGGTGGAAGGGTGCATAGAGCTCGCGATACACTTGAGGGGAGATGAACGGGCCGTGCTGTGCCCCGAAGTCGGTGCCGGTCACGAAGATGACGGACACCTTGTCTCCGACTACCTGATGAAGGCGTTCCAGGTTGGCTAATGCGATTTCGCACTGCCGCTCGAACACGCGATAGACGTAATCCCGGCGCGTGACTGTGCTGATGTACCACTCTTCGACGTCACGAATGCCACGCGGATTCTTCAACCAGGGTGCCGGCACTAGTGCAATGTCTCCGAAACTGGTGCCGCCAAAATTGGCCACGATGGCTTTGTCGGTCTCCCGATACAGCCGGTCAGCTTCCGCGGCGAAATAAGCCAGATCTTCATCCGAGATGGGACCGAACTCTTCCAAATTGTCTTCTACGTTCAGCTTGGATTCATCGATGGGAGGTTGACGGATGATGGCGTCGAAATACCAGCCACCGCGCGGCATGCGTCCACTCGGCGGGGCTGATTTGTCGCCTTCTGGATACAACAGGATATCGCCATTGGGCTCCGGATCGGTGTTGAACCCTTCAGGCACCAGCACGGGTGTGCCATCAAATGTGGTCCATGGTTTCCAGTTTTCATTGCGGAAGCCGAAGAAAGTTTTGGGGCTGGTCAGCGGGACCGCATCCACACCAAGCGCCTCGATCAAATCCGGCTTGATCTCACCCAACATCTGAAAGGGTTCGATCACCTTGACCGGTGTGCCCGGCGCATCCAGCCCCAGCGCCTGGCGCAATCGATAGACAGCGCTCACATGCATGCCCGTGACAGGTGTGCTTCCCAAATCAAGAGGAACCCGATCCGGCTCGCGATGCTCGAGCGCCATACGGATTCGTTCTCTAGAGGTGATCATCGTCGACAACCTTTCCGTAAATTTGGCCACTTTTTTGCTGTAAACGGTCTTGTGCCCTGAAAAAGGTTATGGCATTTCACGAAACAGTATAGCACCTTAATATGATAAAGGCAAACGGAATGATTAGTTGATGCAAATTGTCAATCATTACGGCTGTTGCGCATATCACAGGTGGTAAGGATCCTTGGACAGCACCGGCACAGCAGGGTATAATCAATCCGCCAGCGGAGCACAAGGAGGTCAATGGATGCGTTGCCGGTTCCTGCACCTTTCAGACGTCCATCTCGGTTATCAGCAGTATAACCTCACGGAGCGCTTCAATGACTTTGGTCGCGCGTTTGAGTATATTGTCCGGCGCGCACTCGAAGAGCAGGTGGACTTT
>QEXY01000028.1 GCA_003130875.1 Ardenticatenia bacterium | reverse complement strand
GATTTCATAAAGTTCTTCCAGTTCGCGGAAGAAGCGGTAGAAGGCTTCGCGCGTTTCTTTGTCGCGGAAGCGCAGCAGGATGGCTTCGGCGAGTTTGTCGTTGTTCACCACAGAGGGCACAGAGGGCACAGAGAAAGACGAGGATGGCTCTGTGATCTCTGTGTGCTCTGTGGTGAGATATTCGGCACGCCCCCGCGACATCAACTGCGCAAAGCGCTGCTGGAGCACCTCGATGCCTTCCACCACCCCGCTGACGTCCTGAGAATCGAAAGCCAGCGCCCGCTCCAGGTTCTCGAAGACGCCGACGAAGTCCAAGATCAGCCCGCTGGTCTTGCGCTGACCGTCGTCGCTTTCGTAGGGGCGGTTGACGCGGGCAATCGCCTGCAAGAGCACGTGGTCGCGCATTGGCTTATCCAGGTACATGCAGTAGAGGATGGGCGCGTCGTAGCCGGTGAGCAGTTTCTCGGTGACGATGAACATCTGCGGGTTCTCGCCCGGCTTGCGGAAGGCGCGGCGCAGGCGCGTTTCCTCCTCCTCGCTCAGGTGATAGCGCTTGAGGTGCGGCGGGTCGTTGTGGCCGGCGCTGATGATCACTGCACTCCACTCCGCAGGCAGGTAGCGGTCCAGGGCTTCTTTGTACAAGGCGCAGGCCTCGCGGTCGGCCGCGACCAGAAACGCCTTGTAGCCCATCGGCTGGACATACTTCTGGAAGTGATCGGCCACAAAGGCGGCGATTTTCTCGACGCGCTCGCGGTTTTTGAGCATGTTGGTCAGCGTGACGGCGCGGTCGAGGACGCGGTTGAGTTCCTCCACCTCGGCCACGCCCTCCAGTTCGGCAGCCGCCCAGAACTCGCGCTCCATCGCCTCGCGGTCGGCCATCAGGGCGTTCGGCGCCAGTTGATAGTGCAACGGGACGGTGGCGCCGTCCTCGATGGATTCGCGGATGGAGTATTTGTCCAGGTAGCCCTGCGGGTCATCTGCACCAAAGACCTTGAAAGTGCCTTTGCCGTGCGCCGTGCGGTCAATGGGCGTGCCGGTGAAGCCAATGAAGACTGCGTTGGGCAACGCGCCCATCAGGTAGTTGCCCAGGTCGCCGCCGGTGGTGCGATGCGCCTCATCCACCAGCACGAAGACGTTGCGCCGCGGGCAGAGATTGGCGGGCATGTCGTCGAATTTGTGGATCATCGAGACGATCAGGCCGCGCGTATCGGCTTGGAGCAGCTCGCGCAGGTGACGCTTGGAGTTCGCCAGATGCACCCGTCCGAAGCCGACCGCTTCCAGGTTCTGAAACAGTTGGCTCTCCAGTTCGTTGCGGTCGACGATGAGCAGGACGGTGGGATTGTTGAAACGTCCGTCTTCAATCAATCGGCGGGCGATGGTGAGCATGGTGTAGGTCTTGCCGGAGCCTTGCGTGTGCCAGATCAGGCCGCGGCGGGGCGCCTGCTGCGCCGTCACGGCCTGATAGGAACGCGCCAGGACGCGCTCGGTGGCGCGCATCTGGTGCGGGCGCAGGACGATCTTTTGCAGTTCGCCATCCTTACGGGCAAAGAGGATGTAATCGCTGAGTACGCGCAGCACGCGCCGCGGGGCGATAAAAGACTTGACCAGGGTTTCAAAATCCACTTCCTGGCGACCCGTCTGCGCCCCCATCTCCTCCCGCCAGTTTATGAGCGCCTTGCGCGAGAGCGACCAGGTGGCGCCGTAGAAAAATTTCACCAGATGGGTGAGGGCAAACAGTTGCGCCTGCGCCATCAAGTCGGGCGCTTCCTGATGGTAGCGGCGGATCTGATCGAAGGCCTCGGCGATGCCCTCCAGGCGGGTGGCGGCTTTGGTCTCGATGACGATGACCGGGATGCCGTTCACCAGGAAGACCACATCGGCACGGATGCGGCGGGCACCGCTCTGGAAGGTAAACTCATCGGTGACGTGGAAGCGATTTTCTTCCGGGCGCTCAGCATCGAGCAGGCGCAGGTTACGCTCGCGGCGCTCGGCCGGGACGAAGACGGTCTTCAGCCCCTTGAGGTACTCCCAGGCTTCGCGGTTGCCCTCGATATCGGCGCGTACAGCGAGCAGGCGACGAATGACCTCTTCGGCCTGGGCGGCCTCGGTCACTACGCCGGGGTTGAGGCGTTGCAGCAGGGGCACGGCGTCGCCGTGCCCTTCTCCTTCCACCAACAGGCGTCGCAAAATCGGACAATCCTCGCCGCCGCGCCGGCGCAGGGCTTCGTCGGGGGAAAGGTATTCCCAGCCCGCTTCCACCGCGTAGCGGATGAGCGGGTTTTGGACGGTGCGACGTTCCGATGCCAGGGTCATGGTTGCTCCTCCGTGAGGTGGGTCCAGATTTCTCGCGCCAGCGGGTCCTCAGCGGTGCGTTCTGGGTTGTGCCTGTCCAGGTGCCAGCGCAGTGGGTTTTCGATGATGTATTGGCGAATGGCGTGTAGGGGCGAACGGCTGTTCGCCCCTACACGGGCACGTTCATCGCGGATGATGTGTTCATAATAATTACGTTGCCAGACGGATGCGCCCGGCGTGCCCCGCAGGGCGTTGATGCGATGGGTGACGGCGGATTTGAACGCGCGCACGATGGTGGGAATGGATCCGGGAACGGGCGCGCCAAACCGTTCGACGTGGATCGTAGTAGGGGCACGGCGCCGCCGTGCCCCTACGGTGGCGTCGTCACCAACCATGGCGTCATTCCCGACCGCGGCGTCATCGTCGTTTTCCACAATCCAAACGATCCCATGCACGTGGTTGGGCATGACCACGAATTCATCATCCTGCAATTGCACATACGGACGAATCTGGGCGGTTTTGAACCATTCTTCGCGGACAATCTCACCCCAGGCGTTCAATTGCATCTCCCCATCCACCACGTGGCCGAAGAGGTGTGCCCGGTCGTGCGTGACGAGGGTGATAAAATACGCCCCCGGTTGGGTGTAATCGTATCCCTGCAACCGGATGGAACGCCGATGGTGGCGGGTGGGGTCATACAGACACACGGGTCTCCTCCTGTTAGAAACGAGCGATGAACTCCTGCGGCAACCGCCGTTTCGCCGTCATCAACTCATGCAGCAGGGTCTTGAAAAGCGCCTCCAGCGCACGCACAGACGCCTCCTCTGCCTCAATCCGCCGATCCACCGCCTGCAACATGCGGGCGATTGCGTGTTGTTCGGGGAGGGGGGGGAGGGGTATAAGACCGCGTAGTACGTCGTTATCGGTTATGGCAGGGTAACTTGAGCCTCTTTGATACTCTGCTACACTCGTCACGAACTCGTCTCTCGAAACTGCATAGAACAGATAACTACCATCAACCTCAGGCTTTGGGCTGAGCACACAAAAAGCCGTTGAGCATATCTGACCATCGAGTGAAGGGGGGACGAGTGCTATACGCTTCAAATAAGGTCGCACTGTGGCAAAGATAGTATCTCCAGTCTTGATAAGTTTTCGCGCCCTACTTGGTGCTTCTTTACCAGTCAACACCTGGTAATCCACGATGTTCAATGAACTGTTGTCCACACATGAAACATCCACATATTTGAATTGCCAATTGGGCATCTTTGCAGGTACAACCTGTGGAGACTTTTCACAAACCTCCCCCAACCGCACCACCTGCCAGTGGGCGGGCAAGGGGCCGATTTCGGTGTCCTGTAGTAGGGGCACAGCGCGCTGTGCCCCTACAGCGTCCTGTGTCCCTACAGTGTCCTGTGTCCCAACGGAAACGGGCACCGGCCCATAGGTGAACAGGTGGCGCATCAGGCTCTTTTTGAGTTCCTTGAGCGCGGCGATGACCCGCTCGCTCGCCTCCTGCGCCCGCTGCACCGTCCGCAACACATGGGCAATCGCGCGCTGCTCGGCGAGCGGGGGGAGGGGGATGGGAAGAGAAACAACAACTGGTTTTGGCAGGCGTTGTCTTCCAGTTGTGCCTTCCATCTTGGATGCAAGATTCTGACGAACCTCTTTTTGTAAAAGATATAGAGCAAGATACTCTGTTAGAATCCCACCTTTAGAGCGAATCGGAAAGACTTCTGTAGACGCATAACCCCAACCACCTGGAATATCTGTCACAATACCCTGTTTTCCGTTTTCAAGACAGGGAGTGATCTTTGCCAGCAAAAGATCACCTTCGGCAATAAATATGCCGCTTCGTATCTCCTCACTAGACTTCATTTCCCAGTGAGAAATACAAACTCCATTCTCTGGAATAATCGCCATTGGAATAAATGGGATCAAATTGCGATTTTCTCTAGGAATACGGGCTGGGCCAATCTCCGCCACCTCCCCCAACCGCACCACCTGCCACGCTTCGGGCAGGGGGCCGAGTTCGGTCAGGCGGTAGCCGTCGGTCAACATTGCGCTATCGTCTTGCACCATTTTGCCCAATTCTTGCCCAATCATTGCCCAATTCTCCCAATTCTTGCCCTATAGGCGGTACCGCGCCCTCGCTGACCGCCTGTCTTGATGAGAATGTCCTTATCCACCAGTTCCGAAAGTTCGCTGGACGCGGTTCGTTTGCTTACCCCTGTGAGCTGCTGGTACTCCTTGTTGGTGATACTCCCGCGCTCCTTCACATACAGCACGGCTTGAATCTGCCGTTCGTTCAAGCCCATCCTCCGCAGCCGCTCGGGGGTATAGGGGTCTTGGCTAAAGACCACACGCATGCCCCCCTGCCAGTTCTGAAACTCCGGCTCTGGCAAGCCCTGCTCCTGGCATAGCCGTACTATGCGCGTGGTACCCGTGCCCCAGCGCTCGATGATGCCGGCAAAATAGAATGCCTGGGCAACCAGCGGATTGCGCAGCACCGAGTCGTGCGGCCCGTAGAGCGCCTGCGGCGTGAGCGGCGGCGGCAACTCGCCCGGACTCCAGATTTGCAGGCGGTCTGCTTCCATGCGGATTTGAATGTCTGCCGGATAGGTGTAATCCCGGTGGATGAGGGCATTGACCAGTGCCTCCCGCAAAGCCTCCAGAGGATACTCCCACACCTCCCGACGCTGCAGCCCTTCCAGCGAAGGCTCCTCCACGCGGATATCAAACCGCACTTTGAGGACCTGCCGAAAACGCTCCATCGCCCCGTCAAGTTGTTGCCAGAGGGTGCCTTGAAAGTCGTGGCTGTCCAGAATCTCCGTTCCCCGGAAGAGGCCGATGCGCACCTGCGCCAGGGGAAAGAGACGCTGCGGACGTTTTCCAAAGAGCAACACTGCGGCATTCTTAATTCGCCCTTCGATGAGCAGATTTAGGTTTTGCAGCGTCTGCCCCGGGTTTTCCGGGTCGAGATGCGGGAGCCTGGAACGGGCCAGGCGGGCAAAGTGCGTCAGGGATTCGCGGTCAATATCCTGCAGAGTCCACTCGCTGGACAAGCCGTCCCAGGTGCGCCCGGAGCGCTCCAGGAGATGCCGTGCCAGTTCATCCGGCGCAAAATCGCGGTTGGTGCTGCCCACCCGACGGAGATAGCGCCCGCCATAAGAGATCAGGCCCGTTGCCGGTGCGACCTGAATTTCCAGGACTGGACGCCCTTCTCTTTCCACTACCCGAATGCCCGGTGTGATTCCCAGATGGGCAGCGATGAGGTTCGCAATCCGCTGAATCTCTCGGTCGTCAGCGACGGCGCCCACAACCGTGCCGTCATCCTGAACACCGACCAGAAGGGTCCCTCCGCTCGTGTTGGCAAAGGCCGCCAGGTCCTCCAGGGCCCGATCCGTCCACTGCCGCTTGAACTCTACCGTTTCACTTTCTTTTTCAACCCGTGACATCGCTTGACTCGCTCAATCCCAGAATTTTGATGACTTCCTTCAGCGCCCGCTCGGCTTCGGCGCGCTCCTCTTCGGCCTCCTCCAGGCGCACCAGGGCCTCTTCCAGCGGCAGGACTTCCTCGCCGCCGTTCGTGCTCACGTAGCGGCTGGGCGAAAGGTTGTAATCGTTGCGGGCGGCTTCTTCGTTGGTGATGACCGCTGAAAGGCCCGCTTCGGCCTTCCAGCCATGGTAGAGGGCGGCGATCGTCTCGATATGCTCGTCCGTCAGGTAGTTCTTGGGCCGCCCCTTGGCGAAGAGCGGGCCGGCGTTGATGAGCAGCATCTCCCCTGCATGGCGCTTGCGGCGGTTGATGACCAGGATCACCCCCGGCGCGGTGGTGTTGTAGAAGAGATTTTCCGGTAGCAGCAGCACCGCCTCGATGAGATCCGCCTCGACGAAGGCCTTGCGGATGTCGCGCTCGCGGTTGGAGCCCTGATTGCCGCTCCCGCGGCTGACGGCGCCGGTATCGAGCACCACGGCCATCCGTCCGCGCGCGTTGAGCGAGGCCAGCATGTGCTGCAGCCAACCCCAATCGGCGGAAGAAGATGGCGGGGCGCCGTAACGGAAGCGCTCGAAGGGGTCGTTCTCGTACAACTCGGCCGCGAACTTCTGATTCCACATCGGGTTGGCGGTCACCAGGTCGAAGGTCTGCAGCCGCCCGCTCGTGTCGCGGAAGGCCGGCTGGCGCATGGTATCGCCGATGCGGATGTCGGCCTCCAGGTCGTGGATGACGGCGTTCATGCGCGCCATGGCAAAGGTGGCCGGGTTGAT
>QEXY01000153.1 GCA_003130875.1 Ardenticatenia bacterium | reverse complement strand
CATCCGCTGGCTGAGGCACATTGCGACCCAGGAGGGATTGTCGGTGGAGGAGACAGCGCTGGATTACATCGCGCGTCAAAGTGGCGGCAGCTTGCGTGATGCCATTAGCTTGCTCGACCAGCTGACCGCTTACAGCGACACGACTATCACGCTGGAGCACGTGCAAGGCATCTTAGGAAGCGTGTCCTCGCAGGCAGTCAGCCAACTGGTGGATTATCTCATTGCCAGCGACCAGGTACGTGGTCTGGAGCTGATCAACCAGTTGGTGTGGGATGGCAGCGAACCACGCCAGCTCGCGCGCGAGGTTGTCGAGCACTTGCGTAAGATGTTATTGCTCAAAATGGGCGACGGTGCAGTGCTCTTGCGTGCCAGCACCAGTGATGAGGAGCTGGCTACAATGCGTGCCCAGGTAGCGCAGGTCACCCCGCGCTGGTTATTACGCGCCATTCGCCTGTTTAACAACGCTGCTTTGGAGAGCCGAACCAGCTTCATCCCGCAGCTGTCTCTGGAATTGGCCTTTCTGGAGGCAATCTCCGGAGAGTCACCCGAAGCAGCCCCTGCTCAACCGGTTGTAGCACGGGAGGTGCGTGTCCGGACGGCCGAAGCAACATCATCACCTAAGGCATCCACACCACTCTCCGCGTCCGAGATATCTTCGACACCCGGTCGGCTTCCGGTGATGCGCGAAGCGTCCAACGACCTGGCTGCGCCACTGGTTGTGCCCGGCCAGAGCGACAACGTGACCCTGGATAAACTGCGGGACAACTGGAAATCGGTGATCCTGGTCCAGCTGCGCAAGCGTGACCCGATGGCTCAAGGCTTGTTGAACTCGGTCATTTTGCTCGATGTGGTGGGTGACGAAGTGATCGTCGAGGCCGCCTCGGACTGGCTGAAGGGCCGCATCGAACAGGCACGTATCCGTTCCAAGATCGAAGCGTGCTTTAAGGAGGTGTTGGGCACGCCGCTGCGGTTGCGCTGTGTGTTGAAGGGCGAATACCAACATGGGAGAACGTCCGACCGGGCTGCGTCGGAGGCAACTGCGGCGGCCGAGCCATCCGAGTCGGAGGTGGGCAACACAGCATCGCGTCCCCACGTCGTGAATGCTGAGGACGACCCGGTTGCAGAAGAGATTCGTCGGCTGGGAGGCGTGCCAACTAAGCCATCATAAGTAGAGGAGATGGAGATATGGCGAAGGGAAAGGGAAAATTTCAAATGCCCATCGGCGGCCGTATGGGAGGAATGGCCGAGCAGCTGCGAAAATTGCAAGAGGATATGCTCGCTGCCCAGGAGGCCTTGGGTCAGGAAACAGTGGAGGCCAGTGCAGGTGGTGGTGCTGTGAAGGTGGTGATGAACGGTCATCTGCGCCTTGTCTCACTGGCTATCGACCCGGAGGCGGTCAACCCTGAAGATGTCGAAATGCTACAGGATCTGATCACCGCCGCGGTCAACGAAGCGATTGAGAAGGCTCAGGAGATGGCAGCGGAACGGATGAGCGGCTTCACCGCCGGACTAAAAATTCCAGGTCTCTTCTAAAGGTTCTTATGCAGGTACTGGTCGAACCGGTCGCTCGCTTGATCGAGGAGCTATCGCGCCTGCCGGGCATCGGCCCCAAGACTTCAGCTCGGTTGGTGTTCCACCTATTACGCGTGCCTGCCGAACAGGTATATGCCCTGGCCGATGCGCTGCGGGATTTGCGTGCGCGTACCCGCTTTTGCAGCATCTGTTTCAACATCACTGATGTCGACCCGTGTGCCATTTGCAGCGACCCGGGACGTGACCGCTCCATCATCTGCGTGGTCGAAGAACCCCTGGATGTGGTGGCTATCGAGCGTACGCGCGAGTACCATGGCCTGTATCACGTGCTGCACGGCACCCTCTCGCCAGTGGAAGGCATCGGTCCGGATGACCTACACATCGCTGAACTGCTGCCACGGCTAAAGGCGGACGTGCCGGTGCGTGAAGTGATCATTGCCACCAATCCCAACATGGAGGGCGAAGCGACCGCTATGTACTTAGCACGCCGATTGGCAGGCACCGGCGTCACCATCACCCGGCTGGCACGTGGTCTTCCCATGGGCGGCGACTTGGAATATGCCGATCAAGTCACCCTCAGCCGGGCGCTGGCCGGCCGTCAGGCAATGGAGTGAGTGTTCACCCCCTCATCTCTTCGCGAGGCACGCTGGCAGCTTGCCCTTATGTCAGGGCTCTATGTCGGCAATGGAATTCACAATGCGCGTCGGGCGATAAGGGTAGCGTGCCACTTGTTCTCGTCGCGTCACACCGGTGAGCACCAAAATGGTTTCCATGCCGCTCTCCACCCCAGCGATGATGTCGGTGTCCATACGGTCACCCACCATAATGGTGTCCTCTGAGTGCATGTCCAGGTAGTTGAGTGCCATACGGATCATCAGCGGGTTGGGTTTGCCCACGAAAAAGGGACTGACACCGGTTGCCCTCTCGATGAGGGCTGCCATAGCGCCGCAGGCAGGGGCAATCCCCGTCTCGGTGGGACCGGTGGGGTCGGGATTAGTAGCGATGAAGGCAACACCCTCGGCTACCAGGCGCATCGCCTTGGTGATCATCTCCATGTTGTAGGATTGCGTCTCACCCAGCACGACATAGTCGGGTTTGACATCAGTGATCACATAGCCGATGTCGTGGATGGCGGTGGTGAGCCCGCTTTCCCCGATCACAAAGGCGGTGCCATAGGGCTTTTGTGACTTCAGAAAACGCGCGGTTGCCAATGCCGAGGTGAAAATGAGCTCCGGCGGAATATCCAGCCCGAGCATGCGCAGGCGATGGGATAGGTCGCCAGGGGTGTACATAGAATTGTTGGTCAGCACCAGGAACTTGATCCCGCGCGTCTTGAGCTTCTGGATGAACTCTTTGGCACCCGGGATCGCCACACGGCCGCTGATCAACACGCCGTCCATGTCCAGGATATAGCTCTTGGGAGTGGATCGGGCTTTCTCACCCTGCATGGGCCTCATCTCGTTTGGCTCGGGATTGCGTGTTTCTGCCGATGTCATCGTATACTCCTCTGATGTAAAACCAGGGCTGAGGCAGAGGTTGCTGCTCAGGGTCACGCTCCAACATAACTGCCAGCGACACGTATTACCTAGCGTCTCCCTTTCACTTTCAGCCACGACCTGGATTTCTGTGAGCATCAGGCTGTCTCCCAGCCGCATATTCGATGGGCTGTACACGGGCAGGCGCACACCATCGCTCACAGTATAGAGCCCCACCACCAAGTGGTACACACCTGAGGGAATATCCGGCGGCAACCTTAGCGCAACCGGATCGATAATGACCTCGTCCTGCACCCAGCTGGTGGTAGGGCGCTTACTGCGCGATCCCGGTTCCTTATCTGTTTGGGCTATGATAGTACCGTCATGGTCGACCAGATGGACAAAGACGGTGTAGGAAACGCGAATGTCCGAACTCAAGCTGCGCCAGACCAGTTCAAGAGGTATGACGTTGCCCGGGCAGAAGCGTCTTTCTGGCAGGCTATAGCCCACCAGTACGGCCACATCTCCAAAACGGGTTCCAACCGCGTCTGTGTATGGAGCCATCTCGAAGGTGCGGCCCTCCTGCTCGATCACCCGCACACCTGGCAACACAACTGAATTGCCCAACGGTACCCATCCATACCGTGCTGGCAGACGGCTGCCGTTCGCGCGCAGCCAGGCAATGCGCGTCCACATCGTATGCTCACCCGGTGGCGCCGACGCCGGCAGCACCAAAGGGATTTCATCGCGCACCGTCTGTCCCTCCTTCCAACGAGAGGTGGGCAGGCGTCCCCCAACAGGAGCGAGTTGCCAGTCACGCCACACGTTCCCTAGTGCGTCGATCAATTCCACCGACAAAGTGTAATCGTCTTCCGGCTCACCTTCAGCCTGCCACAGCAGGCGCAGCGCAAATCCACGCCCCTGGCGTGCACGGGTCACGCTGTAATCATAACCCACCAGGCGAATCACATCCCCGAACACAATACCTGGCGCCGGCTTGAATTCGTGCCACGGGTCAGCCGGTGCACCGGACGGCGCCGCGGTGATTGCCACATCTCCGAGGGTGTAAAGCGGTTCTCCATCCGATAAGGACCATTCATCCTCGCCTTTGCGGTAGATCCCCACCCGCAGCTGATACTGCCCTGGCAGGATACCGGTCGGTATGCGCAAACGGTTGAAGCTGAGCAGTGGCCAATTCTTCGCTATGGGAGATTTTGGCAGCCAGCCGCTGAGCAAGGTGTCATCCAGTTGTGTCACGCTATCCCCCTGCTCATCCACAAGGCGCAACGAGATATGCACATCGGTCGGCATCTCGTCCAGGGTGCGCCAGAGGAGTGTCACGGGAAGCAGCTCACCTGGCGCGGTCGAAGTGCCCCAATCGGCGTGTGTCAACCTCAATCGCCCGTCGAAGATGACCTCCCTTGGCACAGCGGGCAAGTCCGGCAACACAGTCTCGGGTGAGGTCTCAAAAGGGATGATGCGCACCAAACGCCCCCATGGCAATAGATGATAGTATGCGGCCAGCTCCTCAATGCCCGTCTGCAGGGGGCCAGCGATGTAGAGACTGTGTCCCGCTGCCAACCACGCCTCCACCGTGCTCCTCTGCGGCGGGTAGATGCCATATAGGTCGCGGCGCAATCCCTCCGCATGCTGCAAATACCAGAACGAGGTCAGATCTCCCCAGTGCGCCAGCAGGCCGGCGCCATTTTCCATTGGATGGGCCAGCGCGTCCGTCCAATAGCGGTAAGCTGCGTCATTCCACTTTTCGGTCAGCCAGCGCACATTGTGATCGGACTGTCGGTAAGCGAAGAAAGTCACTACGGCCACTGCAGCCAGCTGTGCCCCGATCTGACTTGCGCTGGTTATGCAGCCAAGGGCGCTTATGGTCGATTTCTTGTTCTGAATGTAGGCTGCCATAGCATGGGCGAGACGCGACACGACGACGACCCCGGCGCCGACAAAGATGGCCAACGTCAAGCTGGCCGGGAGCAAGAAAGCCGATTGTTCTCCCTGCCCGTAAGTGAGCACGAACGGCACCAGGGCGATGTGCAGCAGGCAGAGCGGCCAGAAGCGTCGTGGCCGCCATATGGCATAATAGAGTGCCCCCATCACTGCCCCGATGAGCCCCCCGACTGTGAACTCATTGCGCATAAGAGGATAATAGACTGTCTGCAGGTCGGATAGCAGGCGACCCCAATTCCGCACCACCCCACCGGTGAAATCCGCGGCGGTGAAGTAACGTATCCAGCCATCCCAGCCGGAATGATAGTACTCGCTCACCAGGCCACGCGCCACCGCTACGGGCACGTTCAAACCGGATAGGGTGCCATGCGCGTGCAGCAACCACTCGGCGCGCAATGGGATATACAGGTACAGCAGCGCCGGCAGTCCCACGGCGGGTAGCAAGTAGATGAAACGTCGCTGCCGTGCTGGTCGTGCAGTCTCATCCGCTTTTGTGCCCGACAAACCCAGCCAGAACATGAGTCCCAGCCCTGGCGCCAGCAGCAGTGTGGTGCTGTGATTGCCCACTGCCAAGCCAAAGAGCACTGCCCCGAACAGCCAGATATGTGGTTTCCTGAGCTGTTCGGATGCGCTGAGCACCAGCAACATGGCGCTCAGCAATAGAATGTGCAAAGTGTAAATCTTCGCCTCGGTGGCCCAGCGCCAGAAGGTGGGCAGCGTAGCAAAGACTGCTACCGTGCACAACGCGGCGATGCGACTTTCCAGGAGACGGCGCATCGTCGGATAGAGGAGAGTCAATGCCAACGCCGCACACACTGCGGAGAACAGATTCATTCGGTAGGCCACCGAACCCAAGGGTAACAACGCCTGCCAGACACGACCGAGCAGCAGGTAAGTGGGATAGCCTGTCGGATAGGTGACCCCCAGGACAGCGGGAGTGTACTGGAACAGAGCTGCGTCACCATCCAGCACATTGGGCGCCAGGGTGGCATGATATCCCCAAAAGGCTGTCAACCCGATCAGCACAGGCAAGATCCGGTCGAGCCAGGAAATGAGATGGGCATGCCTATTCTGCATACGGAATGCCAGCAATGCGCACAAACCTGACCAGCGGCAGAATCGTGCCCTGGTCGATCGGCATAAATCTCTCATCTGTATGGGTGACGGACAGGCGTGCATGCACATCCCACGGGTCTGCCCCCATTGGCAGCACGCCTATCCCGTAGCCGAAACGGGTCCGGTCGCCGCTCCACCAGGGGAAGGTATTGGCTGTCATTCGGATGTGGTCTCCTGCCTGCCAACGGCTGGTCGGCCACCACACTGTGGCGGGTTGTTGTACCAATGTCACCCCGACCGGAACATCGTGCGCATCCAACAGGAAAATAGCGATGAAAAGATCCTGTTCGATCGGCTGCAACACGTGCCAGTAGAGTGTGAGGAGTGGTTCTGCTTCGCGATCCGTCGCAAGACGTGCGGTCTCAAACCCGACCAGCTGTAGCACGGTGCCGAAGGTGGCATGGAGCTCGCTTGCCCCAGGTGGCATATCCGCCAGGATGAAGGAAAAGAATTCAGGGGTGATGGGTGTGCGCGGTGCACCTTTTTTCAATAATAGATAGCCATCCTGCGACGCGACCAGCCCCACCGTCGGCTCATAGGCAATGTCCGCTAGCAGACGTTCTTGTGCTTCGTTGCGATTGGTGAAGGCAGGATGTGATACGTCGAGCAAATAATATTCAGCTTGCTCGTCAAACGGGCCGGTCCATACGCGCACATACGGACGATTGGCCACCAAAGGCACCAATTCTGCCTGGGCGACCACAGGGGCATCGGGTGGGATCGAGGCAGCAAGGGCGCTTCCCAGGACGTGGTGCGGGGTGACCGTGGGCCAATGAAATGCTCGGGCAAGCGGCGAGTAGCCACGATAGTGATGATACCCCAACGCGATCAGCACCACCCCTAACGTCACGAATAGGGGCGTGTTCCCTCGTAAGCGTGGTGGCAAGGTGCGTTCCAGCCAGCTGGATAAGCGTGCCATCCCGTCCACGGCGGCAAGCGCCACAAAAGGGATCGCTGGCGCGGCATAGTGATATGTCTCCAGGCGATGCATCAACGGGTTGCTGCTGAAGAGAGCAATTGCAAAAGTGGGTGCCGCGATGATCAGAAATGGCAGTCCCAGGAGCGGTGTTATCGCGAAGGGAATGATCAGCATGCCAATGCCATACAGCGTATCAGGGGCGGTGAGCAGCTCCAACCAGGTGCCCGGGGTGTGCAACGGAGAGGTCAGTATCTCCACCGGTGTGTTGCCCAGACGTGAGAAAAAGCCCAGATAAGGCGAATGCGCACTGTCAGGACGGGCAGCAGGGATGATGAGAAAGACGGCTACGTAAAACCAAACGGCGCTCGTCGCGCTCAACACGGCGCCGGCATACCAGCGCCTTCGCATCAGCATCAAATACACTCCGAATAGGAATAAATGAAGCGGTACGTCCTCTTTAGTGGCCAGTGCCAGCCCAAAACAAAGGGTGCCCAGCAGGATAGGGGACCATCTCGTTCGGGCGTCTGCGCGCGTCTCTCCCTGTTCACAGAGTGCATGCCCCCACCACAATCCCTTTTGGTCCGTAGAGGTGGTCAGAGCGCGGTCAAGAAAGTAACAGCCTGCCAGCACCAACGTCGGCATCAGCCCGACAGCGTGAAAGTCGAACAAGGTGACCGATTCCAGGGCGGGCAGGAGCAGATAGGCGAACACGATCCCCAGCGCCGCCCAATCGCTGGCCAGGCGACGCCTCGCCAGGGCATACAGCGGAATACCCCCCAGCCCGATGAACCCGGCTTGGAACCACAAAAGAAAACGCGGGTCGTAACCAGCAGCGGCATACAACGGCGCCAGGAGGAAAAGGATTGGCTCCACGTGCATAGCAAAGCGGGTGCTGCCGAATTCCGGCACCGTCGTCAGACGAAGACCCTCTCCACGTGCTGCATACCATAGCGCCTGGGCATAGTTGCCCAGATCGAACGCCCCGCCTGTCTCATGGGCATCATAGGCGCGCGCGGCTAATAAGCCGAAGCCGCCGGCATACAGACCCACCAGTGCTATAACCATCCAGGTGACCAGGTTAATCCGCACAGTTTTCACGGCTCGTCCGTCTGCGGAGATGATGGGTTGACCGGCAGGAGCACACGCGTGTCCTGAACGGCACCCGCCCGGTCGAGCACGGGCAATCGCTCCATTGTGTCCAGGTCATACACGCCGATCTCAAGCTGGTATGCTGAGGCAAGCTGATCAGGTGCAGCGGATATGACAAAACGATCGGTGATCACCTCGCCAGGCAGCCAACCGGTGGTGGGAAACGCACCCTCGCCCGGCACGTGGTCCACCTGGGCAACCACGCGACCTTCCTGGTCCAGCACATGCACAAAGGTGGTATAGCTGACTTCCATCGGCGACAACGCGTGCCAATAGAGCACCACTTCGGGCGCGGCATGCGTGGCATCAGGTAGCTGTAGGTCATAGCCCAGCAACTCTATCCGGTCAGCGAAATTTGCCCCCACGAAACGCTGCATCGCCGGCACATCGAAACGACGTTCCCAGCCGGTGATGGTCACATCGCCGAGCTCTGCCTCGGCAGCCAGACGTCCATCACGATCGCAGATGCGTACCACCAGACGATGCTCGCCGCTGGCTGCATCGCGCGGGATCTTCCCATCGAACCATCCTCGGACGACCTCTTCTTCGGCCCACTGCGATGTCGGGAAATCCGTTCCGGCCAGCGGCGCCGCAGCGCTGATGGGTTGTTCCGTGCCCTCTGGGTCAAGCAGCCACAGGCGAGCCTGGTAGTCTTGGTCCAAGCTTGCGCGCGCCTGCCAGACGAGCGCCCAGGTGGCATGAGCGCCTGGCTTTAATCCTTCATGGGGACCGCTGAAACCGAGCAGCACTAACCCTGGAAGCACTTCCCTATGGAGTCGATGGGTCAGGCGCAACGTATCTAGGTCCGGCGCTGCGGTATTCCGCTGCACCGTCAGCGCGCCGAGGTTGGCCGCGTCGGTCTGCTTCTTAGAGTTTGTTGCCGTAAGCCGTACCTGGTCGGAAGCGCGATAAGCGGCTAACGCTACCTGATAGCGCCCCGGCGCCGTGGCAGGCAAAATGGGCACCAGAAAGTACATGTCGGTCTCTGTTCCGGGTGGCCAGTGCGATGTCCCTTGGTGGAAGATGTTGTTGAACAACAGCTTGTCAATTTGACCGACGATATGCCCTGTACGGTCGCGCACCATAACCGAGAGCTTCAGGTCGTCTGTAACCTCACGGAGCAGACGCACCCGCAGCCGTGCCCACATCAGATCGCCAGCCGGCGCGGTAGTCTCCCGAACGGGGCCGATCCCCGAGGCATCTCCATAGGCATAACCGATGACCTGGAGCACATTTCCAAAAACGAGGTCGGATGGCCATAGCGTCTCATCAGTGCTGGTGCTGTCTTGCTCCAACTGATACGTTTCAAAATCGAAGAACTTGAAACGGCGGGTGCCCACGTAGTGGCCGCGTTTTTCCAGATAATAGCGGATGACCTCCTTGGGATCGGCACCGGTGTGTTTGGAGGCTTTCCAACGCACCACATGCGCTATGTCACGTCCCGCGAGTGCCTCGTTCAAGGTTTGTTCGATGGTGCGTTCGTCGTCGATCACCCAGGCATACCCGGCCGGACCATTATGCAGGAAGATAACGGTGTAATTGGGATTGACGTCGCCGGCTGCGGTGTCGCGCGGAAGTAAGAAAACCGCGCGCGGGTTGGTTTCCTTGGACATCTCGGCGGCCAACTGCACCGCGTAGAGGTGAAATGCCGCCTGGGCGTCGTTAGTGCGCGGCCACTCATTGAAGTAGTACTGATAGCCTGCATACAGAATCGGTGCCGTTCCCCACCAGATGCCACCGAGCACGACGCCCGTCACTCCAATGCGTCCTATGGAACCCCAGCACACCTCGGGCCGGCGTGTGCACCGGTTCACAGCGAGGCACAGCAGGCGGTGAATGAGCGCAGCAACTGTGAGCATGCCAACCGCAACCAGGGTGTAGGCGCCGATGGCCGATCCTAGCGCGCGCGCCGCGTGTGGAATGCTGTCCGGGGATAGAATGCTGGGGATGAGCATAACGAACCAGCTGAGCAAGGTGAACAGGTAGACCGGCCGACGAATGCGCCATATGCTCACCGCCAGGCCGACCAGAAAGAGCCAGGTCAGAGGGACGGGCATGAGCAAATTGCCAGGAGATTGACCCGTCAGCCAGGTGGACGAGAGGCCAAAGGCCGCCAAATTTCCCCACCAGCTGCGCCACAGGGTGCCCCACGGGTCACCCTGGTTGATCCGTGGGTTGGTGAACAGCGCCTGTTGGGCACGATGGAACGCCAGATCGGGTGCACTGGCATACAGATAGAGCACCGGCAGTACGCACACGAAGGCCACAATGGCACACAACAGCACGTTGCGGAAGTGAATTCGGAGAAGGGGAGACTGCTCGCCCTCCGGGAACAGGCCACCCAGACGGCGTTCCAGCGCTCGGATGCCATATTCCAACACAAAGAAACCCAGAAAAATCAGTGGTACAAAGGCGCCCGACATATAGAT
>QEXY01000152.1 GCA_003130875.1 Ardenticatenia bacterium | reverse complement strand
TGCTAATATTCTTCATGCGACAGGCTAATAAAAGCGCTGTAATTATCGGTTTTTGTCCCCATAGTCTAATTATCCCTGTCGCGGAACAAAATAGCATAGAGATCGGGTCACCTGGATCGCGCCGCCGGTGTCGTCGTGTTTGGATATCGGTCATGGTCTATCAAGACCCAGGAAAATTTCACCAAAGTCCGGTGCCGACCGTCGATGTTGGACGTTCCAGTGCGGTGGAGGCCGAGCGGAGTGATCGATGTGCATAAGAATCGCTCGGTGGGTACGACACTTGGGGGTGTAAATCTCGAGTGCTTTTTCAGGTGACACCGTCTCGAGCACACGAAGGGGATCGTCTATGAGCTTCGAGTTTGTGATCCGTCTGATCGGCATGGTGGTGATGGCTGTGCTCAGCTTCCAGTTCGCTATATCGCTGGGGGGAACGTGGAGTGATGTACGTGTGATCTCGGCGCTGGCGTTGGCAGGAGCTGCATTGGGGTTGTTGATCTCTCCCCTGGTGACAATCCGGCCCATCGTGTGGCTCAGCAACCGCATCAACAGTCTGTCTTCGTCGCAACTGTTTGCAGGGGTTGTAGGGCTGATCCTCGGATTGGCGATCGCGGCGCTGATGACACCGGCATTATCCAATCTCCCTTCACCCTTTGGGGAGATCCTACCCTTCGCTGCCAGCATCCTTTTCGGTTATCTGGGCATGACCATCTTGGTAAGGCGCCACCGCGAGATTTCCGATTTTGTCAGCGCCCGGCTGGTGCGCGAGGGCGTTGGACGCCGAGGTGCCCGTGCGCGGGAATCGGATGTGGTGCTTCTGGACACCAGTGTCATTATTGATGGGCGCATTGCCGACATCAGCCGCACTGGGTTCATCGGCGAGACCATGTTGGTACCTCGTTTCGTTCTGGATGAGCTCCAACATATCGCTGACTCACCTGACCCCCTGCGACGCAATCGCGGACGACGCGGATTGGATATGCTAAACAAGCTTCAGAAAGAGTCGGTGGTGCCTATCGTGATCACCGATATGGATATCGAAGAGGTGCGTGAGGTGGATAGTAAGCTGATTATGCTGGCAAAGAAGCTGCGTTGTCCGATTATCACGAACGATTATAATCTGAATCGGGTGGCTGAGCTGCAGGGAGTGGTGGTGCTGAACATCAACGAGCTCACCAATGCAGTGCGCGTTATCCTGTTGCCCGGTGAGACCTTACAGGTGCGCATCATCCAGGAAGGCAAGGAACCCGGCCAGGGGGTCGGCTATCTAGACGATGGGACAATGGTAGTGGTGGAAAACGGCAAACGCTACTTGAACCAAACTATTGAGGCGACGGTGACCAAGGTGCTGCAGACGGCAGCGGGTCGTATGATCTTCGCCCAACCGGTTACGAACTGAGGCAGGACGCTTATGGCACTACAAGTGTACAATTATCTTACACGTCGCAAGGAGGTTTTCCAGCCCATTCACGAAGGGTTTGTAGGGATGTATGTCTGTGGTCCCACTGTATATGGGCACGCCCACATCGGCCACGCCAAGGTGTACATCACCTTCGACATTGTTCATCGGTACTTGGAGTACCTTGGCTATCGGGTGCGCTACGTGCAGAACATCACGGATGTGGGACACCTCACCGATGACGCGGATGAGGGCGAGGACAAGATTGCGCAGCAGGCTCGCAAAGAACGTGTCGAGCCAATGGAGATCGCCGAGTTCTATACGCGCTCGTATTTTGAGGATATGGACGCCCTCAATGTGCTCCGTCCGGACATCTCTCCGCGCGCCAGTGGTCACATACCTGAACAGATCGAGCTCGCCCAGCTCCTGATCGAGAAGGGGTATGCCTACGTGAGCAACGGCTCCGTCTTCTTCTCGGTGAAGAGCTGGCCTTCGTACGGCAAGTTGTCGGGACGGAACATCGATGAGCTGGAAGAAGGCGCCCGAATTGCCGTGAGCCCTGACAAGCGCGACCCACGGGACTTTGCAGTGTGGCGTGCTGCAAAGCCGGGTCATATTATGCGCTGGAAAAGCCCGTGGGGTGAAGGTTTTCCAGGTTGGCATGCAGAGTGCTCCGTGATGGCAATGAAATACCTGGGCTTGCCGTTTGATATCCACGGAGGCGGGTTGGAAAACATTTTCCCGCACAACGAAAGTGAAATCGCTCAGAGTGAGGCAGCATATGGAAAAGAGTTCGCCCGCTACTGGATTCTGAACAACATGGTCACGGTGAACGGCGTCAAGATGGGCAAGAGTCTGGGCAACTTCACCACCATTAAGGATGCCCTCACCCGTCATAATCCTATGACGTTGCGTTTCTTCATTCTGAGCAGCCATTACCGTTCGACCACCGATTTCACCGACGAGGCTTTGGACAGCGCTGCCAGGGGATATGAAAGACTGATAGGGCCTGTTCGTCTGACACGCGAGCGGCTGAGACGCGCTGAATCGGACGGAGAGGTCGATGTAACCTTTGCAGAGGTGATCCGCCAGCACAAAGAACAATTTGTGGCAGCGATGGACGACGATTTCAACACTCCTCAGGCGTTGGCGGTGTTGTTCGACTTTGGCCGCGAAGTGAACACCCTGTTGAACAGCGACCGCCCGATGACACGCGCCACTCTGGAAGCGATTGACAATTTCTACCGCACGCTGGGCGGTAATGTGCTGGGGCTTATTCCGGACAATCTGCCGACCTCTACTGAGGGCGGTCTCGAAGCGCAGTTGATGGAATTGATTATCAGACTGCGCGCTGAGGCACGCGCGCGCAAAGATTGGGCGACGGCGGATGCCATTCGGGCTGAGCTGGCTAGACTGGGTATCGTGCTTGAGGATCGGCCAGAAGGAACCACCTGGCGGATGGCGCAGTGAAGGAGATCCTATACGGCCGACAACCTGTGCGGGAATGCTTGCGGGCACACCGGCGGCACATTCATCGTCTATTGCTGGGGGAAGGGGTCAAGGAAACGGGCATCATCACCGAAATTGTCTCATTGGCCCGGGAGCTGAAGGTGCCAGTAGTGCGTGTGCCGCGCAACCACATCGAAAGTCTTTCTGATGCAGCGCAAGGGGTCGGCTTGGAAGTGGGTGCCTACCCGTATGTCTCCGTCGATGAAGTCCTGAAATTGGCACATAAACGCGGTGAACCACCCTTTCTGTTGGCGCTCGATCATCTGCAGGATCCTCACAATTTTGGCGCGTTGGTGCGCACGGCAGAAGCAGTCGGGGTGCATGGTGTGATCATCCCGGAGCGACGTGCTGTCGGAGTGACTCCGGTGGTGGTCAGCGCCTCTGCAGGTGCCAGCGAGCATATGCGCATCGCACAGGTCACCAACCTGGTGCGCACGCTAAAAGATCTGAAAGCTGAAGGGATATGGGTTGTGGGGTTGGAGGGTACATCCGGTAGCTTGCCCTATCATACTGCCGATCTGAACCGTCCATTAGTATTGCTGGTGGGTGCGGAAGGATGGGGTATCAGCCGATTAGCGCGTGAGACGTGCGACATGGTGATCCGATTGCCGATGCGCGGCCGCGTACAGTCACTGAACGCCTCGGTAGCGGGGGGCATCGCCTTGTATGCTGCTTGGGCTGCGCGCGGCTTCCCATCTTGTTCAACGTAGACACAGGTCCGTCTCCTGTGATATAATTCGGAACGGAGAGGTAGAGGCTGCATCAGTTCACCGCTGAATGTAAAAGGAGGGGGTACTATGTTAGTACGCGAACGCATGACTAAGCATGTGCTGACCGTCAAGCCGAATGCGCCCGTGGACGAAACCCTGCGTCGTATGCGCCTGGAGAAGGTGCGCCGCTTCCCGGTGGTCGACAATGAAGGACGCCTGGTGGGCATCGTGTCCGAACGCGATCTCCTGTATGCTGCTCCCTCACCGGCAACTTCGCTCTCCGTGTACGAGCTGCATTACCTCTATTCACGCATCAAAGTCGAGCAGGTGATGACGCGCGACGTGGTCACCGTCAACCATGATGACCCCATCGAAGAAGCCGCGCGCCTTATGGTAGATCATCGGATCGGTGGACTCCCCGTGATGCGCGAGGGAGAAATGGTGGGAATCATCACGGAAACCGATATTTTTAAAGCTTTTATGGAAATGTTGGGTGCGCGGGATCAGGGCGTCCGCATCACGGTCTCGTGCCAAGACAAGCGCGGCGAGCTGGCTGCTATCACCAGCGCCATCGCGCGCCTGGGTGGCAATATCGTCAGCCTCAGCACCTTCTGGGGTGAGGATGCTGTCACCTCTTATATCACGATGAAGGTCTCAGACGTAGATAAGGAGCTCTTGATCAACGAGATCAAGCCGCTTGTGATCGAAGTCGTCGATGTGCGCGAAATGTAGAACTACCTTTGTTGTTGGAAGTAGTCGCGCAGCGCCTCTTGCCATGGTCTGAGATAAATGCCCAATGCAGCCCCTACTGTGTTGCGTAATGGGGCGAAAGTGGGGGGACGTGATGCACGTTTGAATTGATCGCGTGTAATGGGTTGAACGGGCACGTGGGCTTGTCCGGCTTGTTTGAGGATTTCAATCGCGTACTCGTAGCGCGAGCAATAGCCCTCGTTGACAAGGTGGTACGTGCCGTAGTGCTCCGTAGTGATCAAGCGCCAGATGGCTTCCGCTACATCGGGCGCGTACGTGGGATTGGCCACCTCGTCCGTCACTACCTGAAGTGTTCCATATTGATCTGCGCGCGCCAATATCTTGCTGACAAAATTGTTGCCGTTCGGGGCAAAAAGCCAGCTGATACGCACCACATAGAGATGGTGCACAAGACGCGCTGCGATGGTCTCACCGGCCAGCTTGGACTCGCCATAAGGATTGATCGGGTTGGTCTTGTCAAATTCGAGATAAGGGCGTTCGCTGGAGCCGTCAAACACTTCGTTCGTGCTGATGTATACCATTGCGGCGCCGGCGCGTTGGCAAGCTAGCGCAACGTTTTGGGTGCCAAAGGCGTTCACTCGGAACGCCTGTTCCGGGTTGCGCGCACAGCCGTCCACGTCGGTCATCGCAGCACAGTGAATCACCAGTTGGGGGCGCAGCGCAGCCAGCTGGGTCGTATGGTGTGGGTTGGTGATGTCCCACTGTGGTAAATCCAGTGGAATGACCTCTGCATCGCGCAGCTTTTCCCCACCAACTGCGCGGATGGCTCTGGCAAGGGTAGCCTGCAGTGCACGTCCCAACTGTCCGTTTGCGCCGGTTATCGCGATGCGCATCTCGGTGTCGTCACTCCACAAACTGGTTCGTGTAAAGCGTTTCCACTTCGGGGGCTTTTTCGACCATCCCCGCTGCCGTCATCACGGTGATCGTATCGGACCAAGCTCGCGGTTCAGAACGTCCCAACTGATCCGTGCGCCAAAGTGCTAATGAGGCATCGAGCACACCTCTTTGCACAGGGGCTTGCTCATCGGTGATCTCTGGCACCACCTGACGCGCAATGGCAAATGCCTCATCCGGATGCTCGAGCGTGTATTGTAACCCTTTCAGGAAGCCCTGTACCACGCGACGCACCACATCCGGCTGTTCTCGGATCATCTTCTCACTCGTGACAATGCCGTTTGAGACCATGTTGATGTAGTCAGAGGCTTCGAACACATAGACTGGCTTGTTAAGGTGGCGCATCTGCACTGGTTCGTTGGCCACGTAAATCACCGCTGCGTCAACGGCTCCTTGGCTGACCGACTCCACCTGGGAGAATCCGATCACCTCAAGGCGAACTGCTTGTTCATCCAGCTTCGTGGCATATGCCAATGCTTTCCAGCCCACATAGCTGGCACCGTGCAGCACAGGGATGCCCACCGAGTGACCTTCAAGTTTCTTGGGGGAGTCGATCCCTTTCTCCACCGGCGTCATCACACCGACCGGATAACGGTGGTACCACTTGGCAACATACACGATGGGAAGTCCTTGTGAGCGTGCCAGAACGACCTGATCGCCGCTGGCAACGGCAAATTCGCGTTCTCCCTGACCGGTCAGGGCAACAAAGTCGGTCTCGAAACCATATTGCATCACCACCGACAGGCCCTGTTCCTCGAAGAACCCCTTGCGCTGTGCCACATAGAAAGGAGCAAACTGTACGTTGGGGATATAGCCGACACCCAACAATACTTCACGCAGAGGTTCTGTCCCCGGGGATAAACCGGTGGCAACCGCTGTCGGCGTAGAAAGCGACCGAGGGCTGGGAATTACTGCCGGTTGTGGAGTACAGGCAATTAGCCCAGCGACAATGAGGAACAAGAGAACGGAACCGAAGAATTTGTTTTTCAGGGCCCAGTCTTGAAAGTGCATACTTTCCTTCCTTCGACAAGAGTTTTGACAGAGACAAACGAAACGGGGGAGATCAAGGCTCACGCCAGCGCAAGAACCAATTTTCAAGCAACATCACAATGCCGTACAGACTCAAGGCGATGACCACCAGAGTTAGCACCGCCACAAACACCAATGGGGTGTTGAACAAGCCACGCGCCTGGTTGATCAAGAATCCCAGCCCCTGGTCGGCGCCTACGAACTCTCCCACAACTGCACCCACGCCGGACAATGTTACCGCGATGCGCAACCCACCCAGAACAACCGGTATAGCAGAGGGCACTTCTAGCCACCAGAACGTTTGCCAGCGACTGGCTTCCAGCGCGCGCATCAGTTCGCGCAGCCCCTTGGGCACATCGCGGATGCCAACGACGATGCTGATCAAGAGTGGAAAGAACACAATCAGCGCCGAGATCAGCACTTTGCTCAATGGCCCGGAACCGAACCAGATGATCAACAGCGGAGCGACCGCCACAATCGGTACCGATTGCGAGACAATGAGAAACGGGGTGGAAAGGCGCTCCAGCTGACGGCTTTTCGCCAGTGGATAGCCCAGGAGAAACGCGGCAAGGAGACCCAGGCCCAATCCACCCCCTACCTCGGCCAGAGTGACACTGGTGTGGCGCCAGAGGGTGCCATCTGCGATTACCCTCTGTGCCGTATTGAATACGTCTGCTGGGGAGGGCAAGATAAAACTGGGATAGCGGGTCAACCATACCAACAGTTGCCAGGTGAACAGCAAGGCCAGGGCTGCAAGTGGCACGCTTAGAACATCCCAGCGTGGCTTCGGGAAAGCCACTCCACCTGCCCGCATACGGGACAAAAACCCCGTTTGTCTCCTGTATGCAGGACATTGGCCTGCCGGAGGACAAACGATTTCCTTCAATTTCAGCGTTATCATATGGGTCATTGCGGTCACTTCCTGTTCAAGGAGAGCTAGGGTTCGGTCAAAGGGATCGCTGTGGCAGTCAGTTGCACTGTCCCCATATGGACCCGTGCCCCAGCGACGACGTCCACCAAAATCTCGCGCCCTGCACCCTGATAGGCGACCACGACGGCCTGTTGGCCCGCTGGCACGCCGTGAATCTCAAAGGTGCCGTCTGGGTTGCTCGTGGCCTCGATGTTGGTATGCAACACGAAGATCTGCGCGACGATGGGCCGATTTGACTCGTCCACCACCTTACCGGTGACAGTTCCGGTGCCCACTAGGATCGCCGCTGCGGTACTGCGCGCAAATGTGACCACGGCCAGTGCCACAGTTGCAACGGCAAGAAGGGTGATGATTATCCAGAGCCATTTGCGCCGTGCCGACGTATCCGGAGGCGGTGCGGATGGTAATCCTTGCTCATAGGTCTTCAACGAAGGCGATTGTTCGTAGGCCATATGCGCTCCTACTCAAGGTAATGGATCAACTGACAGGTCATCAAAGCACACCTGCGTGGCATCCCATGTGCGAAAGCCAACACCACCATAGGTGTAGGTGTTGTCGCTGCCGGTGAGCACCCTCTGGCCATCCACATAAGCGGTGAAGGTGTTGCCGTTCACTTCAATTCTGATCTGACGACTGACATTATGCCAGGTATAACCCGACGGCGCGTTTGTTCTTGCAAACGGAGATAGCTCATTGCCCTTCACCCATTTGCGAAAGAGGAACGCGCCCGGAGAATAACCGGGATCATACTGGAAAGTGTACCCGTCCACCCGGTCGAAGCCGGTGGCGCGGAAGTAAATTCCGTAGCCGTTGCCTTGCTGTAGCAGGGCCATGCGCACGTTGATGACGTAGTTCCTCTCAGAGAGGGGCACGAAGATGCGCCCTTCTCGACCACCCCCGCACAGCTGTCCATTCTCGTTGCGCCAGTTGCCGTTGATGATCGTCCATGCACTCAAATTGGAGAAATCATCAGCAAAATAATGAGCGCACGAGACTGGATTGCCGGCCACACTTTTCGCCATGGTGCAGTAAACATCGCGCGCGCTCACTCCCATCGCAGCGAGCGATAGACTGGCCACCGCCGTGACAAGTCCGAAGATGAGTATATATTCGATAAAAGCTTGAGCAGTACCACTTGATCTCTTGAGCATATTGTCATCTCCAGGCGACTTAATAACAAAGACCCCGAAGATACATGATCTTCGGGGTCTTAAGGGTGCACACTCACCTGTCACAATGCACGAACCCGACAAGTGCTGTCGAATCATCCCTCACCAGACCATCTTCTTCCATCCGGACTTTACCGTCGGCTCCGGCCTTTCACCGGATCCACCTCGCGCTGTATCCATCGCCAGCGTAGAGGGTCGCGGGCTGGGTGGGGGATGAGCAACCCACCTTACCGCCGATCGGGAATTGCCACATCCACCCTCTTAGTTCCAGGTGAACGTGACTCACCCTGCCCCGAAGATCGTCTTGCTCATTTAATTTAACTCATTATAGCACACCGCTCGCAATGTGTCAAAAAATCAAAGGAGGAGAGGGTGTTGAAAAAGTCCCTTGACCGCTCAGATTTTCATAGGAAAATGGGCCAATAAAGCGGGTAACTAAAGAGTTTTTCAACACCCTCATCCATAAGCGCGTTGCCGCCCACCTCATTTCGGTTTATACTTGCGAAGAGCTCTTTCTCCACCATATAACGCGATATTGAAAGGTTCTACAAGTGGAAGGAACGGTGTCTGGGCCTCCGGAGAAGGTTATCAAAAGCCAACCCATTTATGATGGGCGCCTCGTGCGCTTTCGAGTGGACACAATCGAGCTGCCGGATGGACGTACGACCATCCGCGAAATCATCAACACCCCCGGCGCGGTGACGATCATCCCCCTGACAGAGGATCACCAGGTTCGCATGGTGCGCCAGTATCGTTCTGCCGTTGGGGAGTATCTGCTCGAACTCCCGGCTGGCACACTCCGACCAGGAGAGCCGCCGGACGAGGCCGCTGCGCGTGAACTGGCTGAGGAAACCGGCGACCGTGCGGCACATTGGAAATACCTGGCCAGTTTTTATACAATGCCGGGAGTGTGTAACGAGATCATCCATCTCTTCCTCGCTACCGGGCTCATGCCAGGTTCTACCAACCACGACCTGGATGAGTCGATCGAGGTGGTCACGTTGTCGATCGAACAAGCGTTGGAAATGATCCGTTCAGGCCAGATCCGCGATGCTAAGACGATCGTGGGATTACTGATGGCACACATGCTAGACCGCCGCGCGCCATGAAGTCAGCTTGATCACCCGCGCGCTAGGGTCGCTTGGGTCGATCGTTGAAAATTTGTGCAAGAGAGGGAACGGTGGCGCTTGCGAAGTTTGTAGAGGTGCCGGGCATCGCGAATAAGACCACACTCACCATTGGAGTTTTGGCCGACACCCATTTGCCCTTCCGTCTCAAGCGATTGCCCGCACAACTTTTGACCATCTTCCGCGATGTCGATCTCATCCTCCACGCGGGAGATGTGGATCAAATGGAATACATCCGACCACTTGAGATGCTAGCCCCCCTGTATGCTGTGCGTGGTAATCTACACTTCAACCCGAACGAGCTGAGTCACGGGGGCATCGAGCTGCCATTTGAGCTCCACTTCTGTTTGCTTGGCCACCACATTGTGCTGAATCACGGGGGGTGGCCTCACTTTTGGGCGTTGGCCGGTGATTGGTTCTGGGAAAAGATCTTAGAACCCAGTCGCAAGAGGGCAAACGCGCGCATTGTGCGTCGTCTGCTGCGCATGTATCCGGATGCTGATGTCATCGTCTTCGGTCATACCCATCAGCCTTACCAGGCGCGGCATGGCAAGACCTTGGTGTTCAATCCGGGCGGCGTTGTCCCGTTTGATCGGCTCAAGCCCTCAGTGGGGCGACTGACTCTAAAGCCAGATGAGGTGATGGCTGAGCTGATCCTGCTGGATGAGAAGAGAGCGGATATCTTTACATAATATAGAGAGCTTCAGACACTGGGGGTTTTCCAGCCCTGTTTATTGCCACGACAACGCCTCAACTGAATACTCAAACACGCCCCCTTGAGTGCTTCCCAGATATAACACGATAGTTCCGTCAGTGTTTCGCCGCATGGTGAAAGCGGATACGGTACCCACTTCAGGGGGAGGCTGGAGCGTATGCCACGATGTGCCTCCATCGTGGGTGCAGTAGAGCAGCTGCTGCCGGTTGTGAAGAGACGGGAATGCCGGAGCTTCCGTCTCCTCCGATGGCGTGGCTAACAACACGCATGCGACATTCGCTGAGACGACCTCCAGATGAAATGCTCGCGTTGGTGGGACAGGTGCCGGTAGTTCGCGACCGACAAACTGCCATGTATTGCCGCCATCGTTCGACCGAAACAACCCAGCATAGCCTGAATAGAGATAAAGCGTGCTATCCTGAGCAAAGTCGGGTGAAAAGGCGATGGCACCGGCGGTGAGAGGCGCGCTGGGCGGATCATGGTCTTCCAGGCGTGAGGGGACTGTGATGGAAACGGTTTGCCATTGCGAGGTTGTGGCGCTCCAGATATGCAGGCCGTGCGCATAGCTGGCCACGACCTGCCCCTGGGTGACGGGGCGTCGCGCGGTTCCGCCGTGAAAGTCGGGGGACAACGCGATGGCTAAGTCGTAGGGATTGGCACCCCCAGAGGCGTCTATCGGGCGCGGATAGGACAGTGGCTGCCAGCTGTCTCCTCCATTATGCGAAAGATACACCCCGTGACGCCAAGTGACGGCTACAGCGGTTCGGTCCTCTGGGAATCGCGGAGACAATGCCACGTCCATTACATAAGGATCACCCAGTCCTTTTAAGACTTGTTGCCACGACTGTCCTGCGTCGGTGGAGCGCAACAGCCCCCATGGTTGGCCGCTTCCCAAAAGGGCATTGCTCAGCGGCACCGCGAAGATGGGGTCACCTGCTGGAGGAACGTGAAACGCATACGGTGCGATTCCATCGGGCCATGCCAGGCGCTGCCAGGAGTCGCCATATCCGCGATAGAGCTGCCATATCGGATTGGTCTCTGCGTCACCCAGTGGGCCGAGCGCGACCAGCAGCTCCGCCTGGGATAGAAGAGTTAGCGTTGATACAGGACCAGGTGGCATCCGATGGACGACCGACGTTTCCGCAGAAACAGAGGGGGTGACTGGTGGAGGCTCTGTGGCGCCGGCAACGTCGCGATCGGGAAATGAAAAGGCGCGACACGCTGCCACTATAAGGACGAGACAGAGCCCCAGCAAGACTTGCTGCCCACCTCGAATCCACCCGGTCATCGAATGGTGAAAGTTGTCGTGGCGACAACCTGTCCGTTTATGAGCAGTTGCACTTGGTATGTTCCCGGCAGATAACTGACCTCGGGGGTATAGTAGATCCAGGCGCGCCCGGCGGTGCCCCATCCAGCTGGCCAATTTTCTTCCACGCGGTTCAATATTTGATTGTCACGTAGCCAGATATGTCCCCAGGTGAATCGGGGTGACATATTCCGATATTCGAAGAAAACGTAGAGCGGTTTGCGCGCTGCCGAGAAGGTGGTGCCAGGCGATACTGGCTGGTTATTAGCATCGATCCCGGCGGCGACGATCAAATTGTTGAAAGAAGCACCCTGCGCCGGCGACGTGGCAGGTGAGGCCTGTGCGGTGGGCGTGCGAGGAGCAGGGGTAGCCGACGTGGCAACCGGCACCGTCGCCGTTGGCGTTATGACGTTCCCAGGGACAGTGGGCGTGATGGGTGTGACGAGCATAGGTGTCAGCGTGGCTTTGGCAGTGGAGCTGGGGGTGATGGCCATCTGGCGTGTCGGAGTGGGAAGGGGTGATTCGTTGACTGAGACCAGATCTGGAGTCGGGGGCACCAGGGCCGACAGCCATGGGGACATTTGTTTTTCCACCCAAGCGCCGACGCCGCTCAAGTACCCAAGCAGTGCGATTGCCAGCACCACGAGCGCCGCGAACACCACGGCGGCAGGGAAGCCCAGCGATTTGCCCGTCCTGCTTGGCGGTTTGATAGGTCCTGCCATCTGGGGACCGCGTCTTGGCGCGATGCCCTCTGCCGCGGCGGCAAAGGCGCGTGCAAACTCGGTGGCAGTGCTGTAGCGCAGCTCGGGACGTTTGGCGAGCACGCGGTTGATGGTGGCGCTTACCGTCGGAGAAATCCGTGGATCGATTACGTGCACGGGCTGTGGTGTCTCATACACCTGGGCAGCGAGCACGTCTTCTGGTGCTCCTTGGAACGGTGGCGCACCTGTCAACAGCTGATACGTCACGATGCCCAATGCATAAATGTCTGCGGACCGGTTAGGGCCTTGGCCCTGCACACGTTCGGGTGCCAAATACTCACACGCACCGAGGCCTTGTACCATACGGATACCGTGCATCCGGCCTCGTTCGAGCTCACTTCCCGGCACCGATTGAACCAGTCCGAAATCCGCCAGTCTGACGCGTCCTTCAGCCGCTATGTAGATACACCGGTCGTTGATGTCCCCGTGCATCACACGCCGGCTGTGTGCGTAGTCCAGCGCCGATGCCAGTTGGCGCACAATGGACACCGCCTGCTCCAATGGGACAGGACCGTGTTGAGCGAGCCACTCTGCCAGGCAGCTGGCGTCCAGGTATTCCCGTACGACATATACCACCCCTGCATGCTCAGCGACCTCAAAGGTGCGTGCAATGTTGGGATGGTCCAGCTTGATAGCACGGCTAGCTGCCTCCATGAAGCGACGCACAAACATGCGGTCGGAGACAAACTCCGGCAACACCACTTTAATCGAGACGAGACGGCCGTCTGCCTGGCGACGCGCACGGTAAATCTTGGTCAGATTGCCGCAGCCGATCTCCGCTTCAATCTCATAACCAGGGATCGCATATCCCAGGAATGTTTCCATACTCAGTGTTATGCCTTTAATAGTTGAAGAATGGATTCGAGCACCAGGCCATTCGTGCTCATCCCGTTGACACCATAGATGGTGGGGGTACCGTTCCAATCAGTGAACGTGCCACCCGCTTCTTGCAGGATGGGCAGCAAAGGCGCCGCGTCCCATACGCTCAGCACCGGATCCAGCATCACCTCAGCGCGGCCAGTGGCGACCAAACAATGGCCGTAACAATCGCCCCAGCTGCGCTGGGTGTGCGTGGCAGCCTGCAGACGTTCCCAAACCTGCCCATACCCGTGCTTCCCGAAATCAGAAGCATCGGTGTACAGGAGCAATGCTTGGTCCAGCGAGGCAATATGGGAGACATGGACCAAGCGCCCATTCCAGCGGCACCCCTCGCCGCGCGCTGCCGCGACCATCTCCCGCAAGGCAGGAAAATTCACCACGCCCAGAACCGCGTCCCCGTCGATCTCCAGCCCGATGAGCACCCCATAAAGTGGCACTCCACGCACAAAGGAGCGCGTGCCGTCGATCGGGTCAATGATCCAGCGGTACTTTGAATCGCGGGTTGTCTCTCCGAATTCCTCCCCGATGATTGCGTGGTCGGGGAAGCGTTGCGCGATGAGCCGGCGTATCAATTCTTCCGCTCCGCGATCGGCAACGGTGACCGGTGAATTATCCCCTTTCCACTCTACATCGACCGCAGTTTGAAAATGGGCGAGCGTGAGTTGACCCGCTTGCCAAGCCACATCCATAGCAAAATCCAATAAAGTGCGCAGCGAAGTCAGGCTTGCCAATTGCCTCTCCTTAACTCCTACATCGGGTCGCGCCAGATCGCAGCTCCTTCACAATAACAATCATTATACCACAACAGATCGTCCACGAAACGAAATGGTCTGTTCAGTCCGTGTCGTCCGTCTTGACCAGTGGCACTATCTGTGCTCCTACAGGGCAGGGTTGCGGTTGCAGCCATTGCGCATCGAGCTTCTGGGCAGTGAAGTACACGTATCCCGACTTCTCCATGGTGACGGAATGCCCTTCCGGCGCTCGGGCATGCCAGATGAGCCGGATATGCTGGAAATCTTGCACCAGTTGCCCATCGACCAGCATAGGTTCGTTGATGGGGAAGCCAAAGCGCCTCAGACCGCCGTGGCGGTCGAAGAAGTCCAGAAAAGCCCCGCTGAGGCTGTGGCCGGTTTCAGGATAATAGCGCACAGAGGGAGTTCCAGAAGGCGGCACCGCGCGTGCGTCAAGGAGAGGGTGACGGCGCCCGAGACGCTCTCCCAGCATGCTCAGTTTGACGACAGGGCCGTCCGGATTGTCCGGGTGATCTTCCAGTCGGGCGTACTCAAAATACTGTACCATGCGCCCTTCTTGGACGAAGGGCTCTGTAATAGGATATCCTAATGAATGCAGCCCTCCCAATGCATCGTAGGTGCGCAAGAAATCCCCCCGTATGGTGTGGCCTGTAGCGGTGTAACAGCGAACCTCTGCCGTGGAAGCTGCCGCATTACAAGCGGAACAAAGCAACACAATGATAATTGCACTCAGCGGTCGTAGCCATTCCCCATAACGCATTACCGACCTGCTGCGCCGACACAACACTCTGGCGCATCTCCCTTTCCTCGCTCATTATAACCTGGGCATTCTGCACGGCAAAAAACATGCTATAATGCGAGGTATGACCAGTTTCGCTGTACAACGCCGACGCGAACTATCCGGGCTGCGCCCGGTGGATCCACTCCGTGATATGGACGCCATTGCTGACCTGATCCAGGCCTCTTTTTCCGACGACTTGGATCAAAGCGGCTATGCGATGCTGCGAGAGATGCGCACGATGGGGCGCCTGGGCGCTTTTCTATGGTATCTCGGTGGCTGGGGCAGCAGTCTTCATGCAATGCTCTCCGGGTTCGTCTGGGTGGAAGCTGGGCGCATCGTGGGCAACGTGACCGTCACCCCATCACCCCATGCCCCTGACCGCTGGATTATCAGCAATGTCGCGGTTGCCCACGAGTACCGTGGGCGCGGCATCGCCCGCAGTCTGATGAACGCTGCCCTGGAGATGATCGCCGAGGCAGGTGGTCGTATCGTCACCTTGCAGGTGCGCGATGACAACCCCGTGGCACGCCATATTTATGAGACGTTGGGCTTTCGGGTCGTGTGTGGTACTGTATACCTACACCATGACCAGATCCTCCCTGCTGAAGCGCCTCGGCCATTAAGCGATGGTCTGCCGCATCTGACCGGCGTTGATGCTGAGAGTGCCTATCGCCTGGCACGCCTCGCCACCCCATCTGCCGTGCAGGCTGAATGGCCTGTGCAGCGTGGATGTTACCGCTTCGGCCTCGAGCAACTCCTGTTGGATCAGCTGTGCAAGCTGCTCGGCAAGGTGCCCTCTCTGCGCCTGGCAGTCAAGGATGCGGATACCTTGCGCGCTGTGGTGCTTGTGCGTTCGAATTGTCGGAACGTTCCCCAGGTTGAAATGATCGTGCATCCTGACGAGCGTGGACGTTTTGAACAACAGCTGGTGGCCTATGCCTTACATCACATATACCGCTGGAGAGGCCATGAGGCGGTTGCACATCATCCCACGTATCACCCAGAAGGGATTGCAGCTTTAACCGCAGCAGGTTTTCGCGTCAAGCGCACCTTGTTGCTGATGGCGCGCGAGATATCGGTGCGCTGAGCCCTTCGCCCCTCTCTCCATAAATGATATGCCATCATCAGAATCCTGAGCACTTGACCACCCTCAGTAAATCGGGTAAAATGGAGTTGTTTTGTCAATTAAAAAATGAGCATTTGATGGAGAACGGGTATGGTGAGTCTATCCCGCTTAGTAGCCATATGTGTTGCGTTGGGGTTTGCCGTGGCTTTCGGCGGCAGTGCCTCAGCTGCCGTTGACACCTTGGTGTCCCCGGCAATTTCCACGTCGGTGAACAAAGAAAGATTCGGTGAAAGAGTCAGCTCGACACCACATGACCCTTCGTCTCCGCTGTTACCCACTATGGCTTCAACCCCTGTGCCAGCCTCTATCGTTCAAGCGACGACCCCGATCTCATCTCCAACCGCCGTGTCGGTGGAGGAGGGCATACCGCTCCGCGTCGTGGCGCCCAGTATCCATCTGGATGCTCCGGTAGTGCCGGTGGGCTGGAAACATGTCGTACAAGATGGGAAGGTGGTGGGCATGTGGGAGGTGGCCGATTATGCCGCCGGATGGCATAAATCCTCCGCCCTGCCGGGTCAGCCTGGCAACACTGTTCTGTCAGGGCATCACAACACTGCCGGAGAAGTGTTTCGCTACGTCGTAGATTTGCAGCCGGGTGACCCTGTTTTTCTCTATACGGAGCAGCACGTCTATACTTATACTGTGGTGTCGCGTTTCATCTTACGTGATAAGGGAATGCCAGCGTCTGTGCGGCGGGAAAACGCGCGCTGGATCGGGACTTTCCCCGACGTACGATTGACGTTGGTGACCTGTTGGCCTTATCACACGAACACCCATCGCGTCATCGTCATCGCGAAGTATGACGGCTGAGGTTGCATCCCTAAAATTGTTGGGAGAAGCGTGGCTATGCGAGTGCTGCTGGTTAATCCTAGGTTTCGTCTGCCGATTGACACGCGCACAACGCCGCATCTGGGATTGGCTTATTTAGCGGCCGTTTCGGAGCGGCGGGGTGACGAGGTGATGATCTTCGACGCCGATGTGGAGGATGAGAGCGTCGTCGATGCCGTGCGCCGTTTCGAACCCCATCTGGTAGGGATCACCGCCAACACCCCACAGGTCAAACAAGCTTGGCGCACTGCCCAAGCGATCAAAAGTGTGTTCGATGTGCCGATCGTGCTCGGCGGACCTCATCCATCCGTGCTGCCGGAAGAGAGCGTTAGTCGTCCTGAGGTCGACATCGTTGTGCGCGGCGAGGGCGAGGAGACGTGGGTGGAGCTGAGCGCCGTCATCGAGCGTGCACGTCGGACGGCGCCTCATCTCACCGCTGGCCAGCTGCTCGATCCGCAAGCGCATCTTTTGGACCATGTGCAGGGTATCACCTATCAGACCCTGGATGGCGCGATGCATCACAATCCTGCGCGACCGCCGATCGCTGACCTGGACAGCCTCCCATGGCCAGCATATCATTATTTTAAAATGGAACGCTACACCAACCTGCAGCCGGCGATCGATGCGGTGGATGGCGCCCGCAGTTTCAGCATTCTCACCTCGCGCGGCTGCCCTTATCGTTGTACGTATTGTTCGCAGAGCATCATGCCGCAAAAGTGGCGTGCCCGCACTCCGGAAAACATCCTGCTGGAGTGGCGTCACCTGGTCGAGGATCTGGGAGCTCAGGAGATCGGAGTGCTGGATGACAGTGCGAATATCAGGGTGGACCGGCTGATGCGCCTTGCCGACCTGCTCATCGAACATCGTCTCAACCATGTGCCGTGGATCTTCGTCAACGGCATTCGCGCCGACCTCGCTTCGAAGGAGCTGCTGGCGCGTATGAAGCAGGCCGGTTTAAAGCGCACCGCCTTTGGGGTCGAGTCGGGAGATCCGGAAATACTGCGTTCGATCAACAAGCGCATCGATATGGACACAATCCGACAGGCGTTTAAGAACGCCAAAGAGGTCGGCCTGGAGACGATCGGCTTTTTCATCGTCGGCTTGCCCGGCGAGACGGAAGAAACGATGGAACGCACCATCCGCTTTGCCTGTGAGCTCGATCCCTTGATCGCCAATTTCTCGATGATGACCCCTTATCCCGGCACCAAAGTGTATGAAATCGTGAAAGAGCATGGCCGTATGTTGGTGAAGGATTGGGATGAGTATGTCTTCTTTGAAGGTCGGGCGCGCTACGAGATGGGAGATCTGACCGCGGAGCTGGTGGAACGCAAATGGCGCGAGGCCTATCGCCGTTTCTATCTGCGTCCCCATCGCATCATTCGTACCCTGCTGCGCAAGGATTTCTGGATCAACTGGCGACGTACATTTCGGCTGGCCTATCGCACGCTGTTCCCACGCCGCGAGAGAAAGGATCTGAAAGAAGCAATGGAGTCGGTGTAGAGGCAATGAGCACGTCTCACTGCCATATGTCGTCGGACAAAGGCCGATTGGGTGAGTGGAAGTTATGGGGTGTCGCCATAACCTCTGCGTCGTTGATGTTCGTGGTCGCGTGTAATCTCAGTCTGCCTGTTACGCGCCTTACCACACCAACACCCTCGCTGACCCTGACACCAACGCTCACCCCGACGAAGCCAGACAATCCTGTCACACCTTCAGCAGCGCAGCTGACCGCACGCGAGGTGGCTCAACGAGCGGCAGCGCGCATGGCCGCGGTAGAAACTTTTCACTTCTCAATCCAACCCGGCGGCAGCAAACCCAATATAGGTGCGCTGTTGAATTCGCCGGTGCCCGTCCTTCTAGGTGGGATCGAAGGTGAGGTTGTGCAACCAGATCAGCTGCGTGCCCGCATCACGGTGACCCTCCTGGGTGCCTCAGCGCAGCTCGATTTGGTACGCTATCAAGGCCAGGTGTATCTCAACAATCCTCTCACCGGCAGATGGGAGAAACTTCCCCAAGAGGTGAGCCAGTCCTTCTCACCTTCTTTATGGTTCAGTCCCCAACAGGGATTATTTGCCTTGTTGGGGGCTTTGGAGTGGCATATGATGAGTGTTGACGAAGTGCAAGGGTTGCCCACCTATCATATACAAGCACGTGGTATCCCAGGCATTGACCTGACTGACTCTGGCAACGCGGGTGAAGCCCGCATCGAGATGTGGATAGGGAAGCAGACATTTCTACTGCACCAGGTGCAGATCGACGAACCAGCTGCTGAGGGTGAAGAAAAGACCACCTGGCTTTTCACCCTTTCAGATTTTGACCGACCAGTGGTCATCACACCCCCGATAACGGAGTGAGGTGGAATTCATGAGGACGACGCTTATTTACGCCGGCATCGCGGGCAAGGGATTTAATAGCTTGAAGCAAGGCATGGACTCAGGCTGGATCAGCCACGGTTTGGCGAGCATCTCCGCGTATGCCCGCGCCCATGGTTTCGCCGTTGACTTGATCGACCTGCGAGCTCTGAGCGGTTGGGAGCATTTCCGCCAGGAGTTTCTAGAACGAAGCCCGGATGTGGTGGGTCTGACTATGATGAGCGTGGACTTCAATCCGGTGATGAAGGCGATCGAGATCATCAAAGAGGTGAAGCCGAATACCATCACTGTGGTAGGAGGACCACACCCCTCGTTTGAGCCGCAAAGTGTGCTCGACAATCCCCGCGTGGATTATGTGGTCGTCGCCGAGGGGGAAATTACGTTCACCAATTTGTTGCGTGCGGTCGCAGAGGGACGGCCACCGGAGGACCGTCTGTTGATTGGCATCCATCCCAATCTCGACCGGTTACCTTATGCCGATCGTGATCTCTTCCTCAACGAGTGGCGCAAGTTCGGTTATGACCTGGAATCGCCCGAAGTGCCCTTCGTGGAGGAGCTGCCACCGCCCTTTGTCACCATCATTGCCGGTCGGGGTTGTATGTATAATTGCAGTTTTTGCAAGCCGGCCGAGGACTTCCTGTTTGGCAAGGGTACGCGGCGCCGTTCCGTGTCCAACATCATCGGCGAGCTCAAGGAGCTGCGTGAGCGCTACCATTTCAACAGTTTTATGTTCCACGATGATTGTCTCCTGGAAGACCATCGTTGGTGCCAGGAGTTTGTGGAAGCGTATCAGGCGGAAGGATTTTGGCAGCCTTATTTCTGTCAGGCACGTGCTGACTTGATGGTGCGCCACGAGGATACGGTGGCTATGATGGCCGCGAATGGTCTGAAGGGATTGTTCATCGGCTTTGAATCGGGTTCGGATCGCGTGCTGAAGTTCCTGCGCAAGGGCACCACCCGGCGCATCAACCTGGAAGCGGCGAAGGTCTGCCGCAAGTATGGCCTGACCATCTGGGCGAACTATATGCTGGGCATGCCCACCGAGACGCAGGAGGAGGTGTTGGAGACGGTCTCGATGCTCAAAGAGATCGACCCCGACTATTACAGTCCCGCTTTCTACACCCCACACCCCGGCACCGATCTGTATGACTACACGATGGAGCATGGGCTTTCGTTGATTGAAGACTACGACTCGTACCGCCGTAATCCCACCGAGTTGAAGATCAAGGGGCACGACTGGAAATTTATGCAGTGGGCACTGGCTGAGAGCCAGCGACGCAAGCCGATCAATCAGCTGAAGCGCACAGTACGTCGATGGTGGAATAAGTATACCGACCCACGCCGCTATCGCCGTAAGTTGAAACAGCTGCTGGGAGCAGCCTGATATTCCTGTGGTCGGAATCTACAGGGGGTCTTGTCAGATGCGTAATTCGACGATGTCCCCGTCGTGTAGCACGTAATCACGCCCCACCGGCTGGCCGTCGAAGACGCCGCTTCCCCATATGCGTGCCGATTTGAGCTTTTCCACAAAGTCCTTGTGGACCTTGCCGGCCAACTCTTCCACGGTGGTGCCTTTCTTCAGAACAAACGGCACGGTCAGATCGGGTTCCTTGCCAGGGGGCTTAGAATATACGCGAATCACCCCGAGATGCTCAAACACTAAATGTTTGAGCTGCTCCAAGTTGCGTCCGGTAGCCGCCGAGACAGCCAACATCGGCAGGTCATCGCCCAGCAATTCGCATAACGCGTGGTAATCTGCGTCGAAGCGTTCGTTATCACATTTGTTGACCACTATGATCGTCGGTTTGGCGGATGGTTGCCCCTCTTGGGGAGGTGGCGCACTGCGTCTTTGTGGGATGATACGGTGTGCTTGCAGGGTGGCCAGAGCATCCTCTAGCTGACCGATCGGGTCGGCTTGCAGGTCGATCACCAACAAGATGAGGTCAGCCCGCCGAATCAGGTCGAACAGCTCTCCCCCGTTGAACTCTAGCTCGAGAGGGGGGGTATCCACCAATTGAATCTGGATGTTCTCGAAAGGCATCATGCCAGGCGTGGGTACCCACGTAGTGTAAGGATAGTCGGCCACTTCAGGGTCTGCGTTGGTCAGAGCTGCCACAAGGGCCGATTTGCCCACATTGGCTGGGCCGACGAGCACCGCCTGCCCTGCCCCCTCGCGCGTGATCTGGAAAGCAGAAGCTTGACGGGCCGGTTTCTTTTTGCTTTGCGCTGCCGCTTTCAGCTTAGCAAGCTGGCGGCGCAGATCAGCGCGCAGGTGGTCGGTGCCTTTATGCTTGGGAACAGTGCTGATCAGCTCCTCAAGCAAAGCGATCTTCTCGCGCGGCGACTCTGCCTCGCGATAGCGTCTTTCGACCTCAAAGTACTCTGGAGGAAGATTGGCGGGCATACCTGATAGGCTGTGAGCGGTCTCCCAGGTAACCGTCGTGGCTGGCGTGTCAGAAATCGGTTTCGTCCGAAGTTCTAGCGCGCGCAGCCGCTGCATCCCCCTCCCATTGCAGCCAGCCGTCCTTGCACGTGGCGGATGAACGCCACCAGGCGGGCGTCCAAGGGCGCCTCGGTGCCATCCGAGAACAGCTTGGGCACACCTACCTGATCGAGCAGATTGTGTGCTGCTTCCAAGCTGGCGAACGGGCTGGGTGAGGTGCGCTGATCCGCTTCGCGCAGCGCAGTCACCAAATCCTCTTCTGTCAGGTCGAGATTCCTAGTCTCCACCAACTCCATGTACAGAGCCTTAGCAAACTTTTCCACGGTCATTTTTCCCTCTTTTCTATCCCGAATCTGTGCAACCGTGCCCTACCAGCATTCAGATCTATTCCGGCAGAACCGTTGCCTGCTGAGCCTTGGTCTTTGGATATATGATAGCACATATAAGCATATTATACCAGCTCATTAAACCCTTTTTCGTTCGATGTCTGTCGCTGGAAGCATGCCTTTGCTATCCGGAAATGACAAAAAGGTGTATAATTGACCGTAAAGTGCTGCGTATCGAGGAGTGCGATGCCTGAACTGCCCGAAGTCGAGACCATCGTGCGTTATTTGCGTCGAGAGGAATTGCTAGGTCGGACCATCACGCGGGTAACGGTGGCATGGCAACCCATGGTGCAGCGTTCTCCCCTCAACGTGCTCACCGAGCTTCCCGGTCGGAGCATCCAACAGGTGAGTCGGCGGGGCAAGTATCTCGTGTTTCCGTTGTCCGGAGAGGTGACGCTGCTCATGCATTTGAAGATGAGTGGCCGTGTGTATGTGTGTGCCCTGGATGCACAGCCTGACCCCTACGCGCGCATTACGTTCGCGCTGGACGATGGCCGCGAAATGCGCTTTAGAGATCCACGCAAGTTCGGGCGAGTCCACGTGACTCCAGACATCGCGCTTGTGCTCGGCCATTTAGGCCCTGAACCCCTTGAGGAAGATTTCACCGCGGAGGCGTTTCTAGCACGCATCAAGGACCGACGGGGTATAATCAAACCCCTGCTGATGAACCAGAGCTTCCTGGCCGGTATTGGCAACATCTACGCCGATGAAGCCCTGTTTCAGGCGCGTATCCATCCGCGTCGCCGTGCCGAGACACTCTCAGAAGGGGAAAGGCGCGCTCTGTATGATGCCATCCGTCGTGTGCTGATCCGTTCTATCGAGCTCAACGGCGCTACATTGCCGGATGGGATGTACCCAGGCGGCAGCTTCCAGAATGATTTCTGCGTCTACAGCCGCGGAGGCCAACCCTGTCCTGTGTGTGGCCACAGCATAGAGCGTATCAGAATTGGACAACGTTCCTCGTATTTCTGTCCCGTATGTCAGACATGACGCCATAGGGACGAGAGGAGTGCACCTATGGAACAGCTCGGAACCATGGACCCCGAACAACTGCTCCGACTGTTGTTGGGTGTGATCAGCTGCGCGTTGGTGATGATGGCGGTCACCGTTGTATATATTGTGCTCGCCCGGAGGATGCGACGTGGGCGCAGCGACCGCGCAAGACAATCAGATGAATATATCGGGGCGACCGCGCTGCGGGATGGTCAGAATGGCATGGCAGTTCCCGACGTGACGACAAGGTTGACGGACGTAAGCCGCGCAGCTGGACAAGCCGCAGAAGCACGGATGGGCCAGATACGGCCTGCCCAGTGTGCTTCGGAGATCCTGCGGGTCGTGCAGGACATTTCGAGCGGGCGGGTCGCGATCAAAATAGCCGGGACACGCTATACCCGCTTGGGTGAAGTGCGCGATCAAACGCTGGGCAAACGCATCCTGGCAGCGATCACCTGGGCACTGCGCTTCAGTGGAGGCAGAGTAGCGGAGGATGAGGGTGTTACCTCCTTGAATCTGCCGCCGTGCGATGGGGTGCACGTGCCAGAATCCGCGCCCCTGTTGGTGGATGAGGATGAACCTGGCGAGATCATGCGGTTGTTGGGAGATGCAAAACGCGGGGAGTTCTGGGTTCAGGTGGCAGGCCGTTGCTACGCCCGGCTCGATGATGTCACAGATCCGGATGTGAGCCTGCGCATCCTCGGAGGCATCAGCTACCTGCTCCAATTTAGCTACGGCAGGCTGATGGCCAACGATGGAATCCGTTCTGTGCCGGTGCCTAAACTCACTGCTAAGCTAGCAGCGTCCGTGGTGCACGTGGTTGCCTCTGAAGAGGGGCAACCACGTGCCATGAGGGATCAAGAGGAGCAATTCTTCCAGAGCCTGATGCGCACATCGGAAAGTTCTCAGAGGTGGGCACGGCGAATCTCTGCGGCTAAGAGCTACAGCAGCACGCCGAAAGCACGCAGTGTTCCTGCCAGCTTGGTGGAGGAGGTTGATCGTATTTTTCAACGCAAGCTCGAAGCGTCACCATATGCCCATCTCGACGCCCAGTTTGTGGAACGCCCCGATGGAAGCGTGCGCATTCGTGTGGGTACAAAATTTTACGAATCCCCCGACGAGGTGCCTGATCCCGGGCTGAGAGAAATTATCAAGGCAGCCATAGCAGAATGGTAGCGGGCGTGTTTCAAAAAATTTGGGAACGGGTTAAAG
>QEXY01000027.1 GCA_003130875.1 Ardenticatenia bacterium | reverse complement strand
TGAGCAGCGAAGGGGTGGGTTCCTACTGGCCCTTCGCCACCGGCCGTCGTGTCGCTCAAGCTAATCTGCTCCTGGAACAATTTGAGCGAAATGCCCATATGCGCTACGTCCTTTGCCCCAACCAGCATGTGGGCGCCTGGAGAGTAGGTTTTATGCCACAGTGGATTATGCGCGAGTACATGGCACGACGCGGTGTGGCCAAGTTCTTGTCCGAACAGATTCGCCCTGCTCGTTGCCCGTTGCTCGGCTACGCAATGCACCAACTGAATATCGAAGGCCGTCCGGTGGCGCGTTGGTTCTTGCAGGTGGACACGCAGCCCGAGGTAGGCGAAGAGGCCTACGATCGGGGAGCTGAAATTTTATACAAGTTCTTCCGCAAGTGTTTGTTCGATTTCTACAAGTCTGATCTTGCGCCGTTGGGTAAAAAGATCATCGAGTGCTGTTTTGACAGAGGAACGGTGGATGACTACGCTCATCTTATTCCTGGCCTGGAGTACGGAATCGAGTATCACGAAGCAGAAGAATGAGATTTTACGTGGGGTGAACCTCTCACTCGATACAGCCAGACGGTCAGTCATACCGGCACGCTGGTATCGAAGGCTTGTGATCCCGCCATCCGACATATTCACAACATAGTGAATATCGCTGGTTGCCTTTTTGTGACAGCAAACTGTCAGGTAGTGGTTCGCCTAGCTCGCCCTTGATACGGCGCATGGGAACAGGCTAGACAGCGATGCGTGATTCCGGTCACACCCCGCGGAAGGTGCGCAGGGTCTCAAGGTAGGATTCGGGCAGCCCGATATCAAAACGCTGCCCGTCGATGATCAGCCCCAGGAAACCATCCTCCTGGCGCAGACGGTCCAGCGCCGAGGTAAGCTGGAATTCACCCCGCTCACGCACATTGTTGCGAATATGCTCTTCCAGATACTTGAAGATCAACGGCTTGATGATGTATTGCCCGAAGAAGGTCAGGTATTCGCCTTCGGGCAGGCCGGGCACACTCAGGTTGTGGCGCGCATAGTCCACCGTCGGCTTTTCGACCATCTCGGTGATGTTGAGCAATCTGCCCTCCTCAATCCAGGCGCCGGCAACTGTGCCGAAGTTGGCAATCTGGGATTCGGGAGTGCGCCGCAACCCCACCACGCTGATCCCATGGGTGTGATAGGCATCCATCAGCTGCTGTGCGCACGACTTCTGCCCGTTGGAGCGGTATAGGTGGTCGCCCAACATCAGCAAGAAAGGTTCTTCCCCCACTGCCTCACGCGCACAATAGACGGCATGTCCAAAGCCTTCTTGCATCTCTTGGATGACAAAGTGCACCCGCCGACCGATCTCCAGGATGCGCTGGGCATATTCGCGGAAGTGGGCCGGAAGCTTGTTGTAATTCTCGATGGTGATCTGAGTCCGGAAGAAAGCCTCAAAGTCCTTGAGGTCATGCTCTTGGACGATGATGATCACCTCTTCAATGCCCGCTTGCAGTGCTTCTTCAACGATGAGCAGGATCGCCGGCTTGGCCACACCATCGCGATCAACGATTGGGAAGAGTTCCTTCTTGGTGGCCTTGCTGGCAGGGAAAAGGCGGGTGCCGAATCCTGCGGCAGGAATGACTGCCTTGCGCACCCGCGGTCCACTGCGCAAGGTGAGCTTGAGACACGGCATCTTCAGGTCGCGTTCGATGATCTCGACCACTGCTTGCTGATCCGCTTCGCTGCGTGCCAGAAATTGCGCGCTGCCGTCCCCCTGTGAGCCGACACCCTTGCCGCCCCAGATGTGTGGCTTTAACGGCGTATAGTTGAGCACACGATGCAAAACTGGCGCCGTCAGCTCTTCCGGGCAGGCTGGCGTGGCATAACGATCGAAGAATTCCTGTGCCTCGACCATTAAGGTACCTAACCGTTCTGCATCCCCTGCCTGAAGTGCCTCAATTGCCTGATGGACAATGCGCTTATTGACCGGACCCAGCAACTCTTGCACCCCGCGTTCGATCTCATTGCGCGCGAAAGGATAACATTGGTTGAGCCGCCGCAGAATCTCAGTGGTGTCCTTCTTTGCTTGCAGGTCCACCAGCACGAAGTAGAGCGTCTCCTTCACCTGGAGCTCGACTGTATCCAACCGATCGCCGTCGAAAATCATCAGCACAGGGCGGTTACCATACGCGCATCCCTGGTCCATACGACCACAACGCGATGGGGTGGTGATCTCACCTTGGTAGGCCATTTCCATCTCACCGCGGATGGTCATCTTGAGGTCATACACCCGATTAAAGGCGCGCGCCGTCAGGACACAGATCGCCGCGCTGGAGGAAAGCCCCTTCTTCATGGGAAGGTCCGTCTTGTAGTTGTCGATGACCAACCCGCGCACATGGTAATGCATTAAGATCTGATAAGCGACGCCCGCCACATAGCTCCAAAAGCCCCCTGCCTGGGCTTCCTTGAGCAGTGTGTTGAGGTCCATGGGGATCTCATAAGGGCCATGGCGGGTGCCGTTGGGCGTGGTGGCGGTCAAGACTAATGCATTGGGGTGTGGCTCGACGCGCGCATAGATGCCCTGGTTGGTGCCACAGATCAGCGCATAACCCTTCTCGATATCAGCGTTGATACGACGATATCCGCCGGCCCAATCGGAGTGTTCACCGAACAAGCAGACACGACCGGGTACGAAGAGCTCCAATTCTTCCCTCCCCACAAGACAGGCTTTTGATGATTATCCCCAAGGTGTGGCACTGCACCGACGAACGTCGATCTCATCGATCACGGCATTGCCGCGGCGCGTGACCAAGAAGAGCACGATCTCAGCGATCTCCTCCGGTTTCATCAGCTCCGAGCGGTCCAGATCGGGCCGCGCCTGGCCAGCGAGGTCCGTGTCGACTCCACCCGGACAGATAGCGTGGACGCGGATGCCATCTGCCTGCACCTCACGCGCCAGCGCTTTGGTCATACCCAGCAAAGCATGTTTCGAAGCGCTGTAGCCCGCTTGATTGGCATATCCCTTCAGCCCCACTACTGAGGAGATGTTCACGATAAAAGGATGCGCACTACGCCGCAGATAGGGCAGAGCTTCACGGCAGATCAAAAACGGCCCGCGCGCGTTGACCGCCATCATATAGTCCCACTGCTCGACAGAGGTGTGTTCTAATGGGGCGAAAAATCCCACGCCGGCGTTGTTGACCACGATGTCGAGCTGGCCGAAGTGTTCCACCGTCGCCGCCACCAGACGCACAACTTGCGCCTCTTCCGCGATATCGGTGGGGAAACAAACGGCTTCACCGCCGGCAGCGCGGATCTCCTCTCGTACTGCCTGTAACTGCGCCGCGCTGCGCGCTGCCAACGCCACACGGGCACCGGCCGCTGCCAGCGTCAGCGCGATACTGCGCCCAATGCCGCGCCCGGCACCGGTCACCAACGCGACACATCCTTCGAGGGATTTTTCCATGGTTTAATCGGGTGTCTCAGCAGGATATCCACATTCTATTATAGAAACAGATTTCCAATATGAAAAATGGTGCTGCTCCGCGCAATGACACGCAATGGGCACGCCAACTATGAAAGCCCATATGTCAAGACAAGAGAGTGTTGAAAAACTCTTTAGTTACCCGCTTTATTGGCCCATTTTCCTATGAAAATCTGAGCGGTCAAGGGACTTTTTCAACACCCTCAAGACAAGAAAATGGACAAGGGAAACAAGATAGACCATACTATGGGTTCTGTCTGGCCATGAGCGCATGGAGATGCCCTGTGTCGTTGAGTGTGCGCAGCAGATGCCCATGAGTGGAGATCTCTAGCGTGCTGATCGAGGCGGGCGCCGGCTCAAATTCCCAGAAATGGCTGACGTCCAGTCCCAGGAAATGGCACAATAAGACACGACATACCACCAGGTGCGTCACCAACACCACTGTATGATCCGGATGCTGTGCGACCACCTCATCCAACAAGCCGGCGACACGCCGCGCTACATCGGCCAACGACTCACCCTTAGGGAAGTGCACAGTATGTGGACGCGCATACCAGTTCGCTGCCAGCTGCGGATAGAGCGTGGCGAATTCCGCTTCGGACAAACCGGTGCATGTGCCGAAGTCAATGTCCAACAAGTCGGCATGGGGGATGATGTCAAGCTTGCAAGCCTGCGCTATAGGATCTGCGGTCTGGAGTGTGCGTCGCAAAGGGCTGGCATAGATCGCCGCCGGTTTCCAGGTGGCAGCAATGCGTTCTCCCAATGCAGCTGCCTGAAGCAAACCGGTCTCATCCAGCGGCACATCTACCTGGCCGCGAAAGCGCTGTTCTCGATTCCATGCTGTCTGGCCGTGACGGACTAACAGGACTGTGGTTATATGTGTCATGTGAATTGGATCTAGCCCATGGATACGAAACCTCTCTTGATTGCCACCAACAACCCGGGCAAACTACGGGAGTTCCGCGAGCTGTTCCACGATAGGTGGCCGGATTGCCCTTTGGAACTCGTCAGCCTGTCAGAAGTGCACATCACCTTCGAACCAGAGGAGAGCGGTCACACCTTTGTCGAAAACGCCGTCCTCAAGGCACGTTTCTTTGCCATACGCAGCGGATTGCCCACTCTGGCCGATGACTCGGGCCTGGAGATAGACGCCCTGGGTGGTGCACCCGGCGTGCACTCGGCCCGTTATGGCAATACCGCGCGTGGCGAAGACACCCAGCGCATCGCACTCGTGCTGGAGCAGCTCCAAAACGTCCCGTGGCCGCAGCGCACGGCACGTTTCCGTTGCGTCATAGCGATTGCCCTGCCCGATGGCCGCTACGAGACAGCCAACGGGAGCGTAGAAGGCTATATTGACTGGCAACCTCGGGGCGAGCATGGCTTCGGCTACGACCCCATCTTCTACATTCCCGAATTCGGCTGCACAATGGCCCAGCTCGAACCTGCCGTCAAGAATCGCATCAGCCATCGTGCGCGCGCATTGCAAGCTGCACTCCCGCTGATTCAGCGGCTGGTACTGGAACAAGGATAGGGAGGAATCTCGGATACATCGCACTTTTGGAGCGAAAAACGAGGTTCAAACCAGCCGCGTGCGTGAGCAAGCGGTTTCTCCCCTCCTCATTGGAAGAGGGCCAGAGTGAAGGGAGATAAAACCGCTCCCTGACGGTCGCGGCTCGGACAATGGTCGCCCCTTTGGGCCGCTGCCTCCATTCGTCCCCAATTTGAAATTGAAATGTACCCAATAAGCTCTGTCACGTTCTTCAGCGCAGTCGGTAGTACAGGTGCGCGCCCAACATGCCCAGTGCTGCGGCGATGACGGTGCCGAAGACCCCCCAGATGAGCAGCGCGAAAAAAACTGCTCCTGCGATGCGTACCGTCTGCGGACTGATGCCCATTGCGGCCAAGTTCTGCAGCTGTGCGGGTGTAAACTGGGCACGTACCCCTTCCCCCAGACCGGTGAGCATCAGACCGAATGCTGCCAGCACCATCGCCACAAAGGCGCTCCCCAGACCGGTGACAAGCCCGGCCGTCAGCCCCACTTGTAGGGCTTGCCCCGGAGAATTCAGCCGCTCGTTGGACAGCAACCCAGCCAGCATTCCGTTGGCGATCAATACCAGGGCGAACCCCGGAATCACCAGACACGGCAGCAGCGGAATGTCGACCAGGCTGATCAGGATCAGCACGGTCATAGCGACGATGCCCGCTATGCCGGCCTTGAAAGCTCCCGTGCCCAGGACATGCGCAGTTGCTTCTGCGTCACGAGCACGTGCGGGCGGTGATGCCAGCCTGATCGGGCGCGTGTGTAGACGATCCTGCTCAGGTTCCATTATGCTATGCGTCTGTTTACCTCAACGCACGCCACACCTTCTCAGGTGTCAGCGGGATATCGCGGATGAAGAGGCCGATGGCATCTGCCACTGCGTTGCCCACCGCCGGCGCCACGCCGTCCAGGGGAATCTCCGCCACCGCCTTGACCCCAAACGGGTGGCTGGGCTCGTAGGATGGCACGAACAACACCTGCATCTCGGGCATTTCATCGGCACTGAAGATATGATAGTCTCCAAAGCGCGGATTGAGCATGCGACCGCTCGCATCGAAGACCATCTCTTCACTCACGGCGTAGCCGAGCGCTTGAGTCATGCCCCCTTCGACCTGACCGCTTGCCGTGATCGGGTTCACGATCACCCCACAATCCAGGGCCATCAGCAACCGCTCCACGGTGACCTGACCCGTCTCGACGTCCACGGTAACCTCGGCAAACTGAGCGGCAAAAGGAGGTGGGCTGACGGGACTGACGAACGAACCGATGCCCATAATTTGACGCTGATCCTGGGTGTGCAGGGAGTGCAAAGCAATCTCCTGCAACGTCAGGCTGCGTCCATCGGGTGCCCAAGCACATCGGTCATGTAGCTCGATATCGTTCGCCGCGATGGGTGCTGCATCGGCCGGGCGGGCAGCATTGAACATCAAAGCAGCGCGTTCGCGTATTTGGGCCGCGACCTGTTCGGCAGCCCGCACAGCGGCGCCGCCACTGATATACGTGGTGCTGCTGGCATAAGCGCCTTTGTCGAAGGGGGTCATATCGGTATCCGACGAGTAGACGATGATGTCTTCCAGTCGGCAACCAAGCACTTCGGCTACCATTTGGGCGATCACCGTGTCCGAGCCGGTGCCCAGGTCGGTGGCGCCGACCAAGAGATTGAAACTGCCGTCGTCGTTCATCTTGATGCTGGCCGCCCCCATGTCAAGATAAGGGATGGCAGTTCCCTGCATCACCAGGGCGACCCCGTGTCCGCGACGTAGATGCGGCTTGCCCGGCACAACGTGATAGTCCTTCCCATCACGCATGGCACGGAAACCGAAGCGGGCGGCGCCCAAGCGTGCAGCTTCTTCCAGGGCACAGCTTTGGATAATCTCCGGATTAGGGGCACGTCCCTCGCTCCACGCCTTGCTCATGGGATGCTCGTCACCTGCCTTAATGGCGTTTTTCAGGCGAAACTCCAACGGATCCCAGCCCATCTCACGACAGATCCACTCCATATGGGTCTCCACCGCCCAAAATCCCTGTGGCACTCCATAGCCGCGATAGGCTCCGGCAGTTGGCAGATTGGTGTAGACCACGTCGGCATGGAAACGGATGTTCGGCACGTTGTAGAGCGACAGTGCCTTGTGGCCCGTGTTGCCGGTGACGGTGAGTGCGTGATTGCCATAAGCTCCTGTGTCGCTCAACACGCGCATCTCCTGTGCCACGATACGCCCGTCGTGCGTCACCCCGGTGCGCAGCCGGATGACCATTGCATGGCGTGTCGTGCTGCTGACAAATTGCTCCTCGCGCGTGTATTCCATCTTCACCGGTCGACCGGTGGCAATGGTCAGATGCGCACATGCGTCCTCGATCATCACCTCCTGCTTGTTGCCGAAACCACCCCCGATGCGCGGCTTGATGACGCGCATGCGGCGCGCCGGCAACCCCAACACGGGAGAGAGGATGCGCCGGATGTGGAAGGGCACCTGGGTTGAGGTGTAGAAGGTGAGGCGATCGTCCTCATCCCAATAGGTGACGCATACATAGGGCTCGATGGGCGTTTGCTGTACGCGTGGCACAGTGTACTCTGCTTCGAAGATTCGGTCCGCTGTCTGCATCGCGACATCCACGTCTCCCAGCTCGATGTGCAACTGGGCGGCGAGATTGCGCCGCGGATCCGAGTGGCCGAATCCAACGTAATCCGGTTCGTCGTGGATGACCACCGGATGGTCTAATGCCTGACGCGCGTCCAGGATGGCGGGCAGGGGCTCATACTCCACTTCGATCAGTCGCAGCGCTTCCTCGGCGATCTCCTCGGTCTCCGCTGCCACAGCGGCGACGCGATCCCCCACGAAGCGCACCTTGTTGTCGAAACTGACTCGATCGAGTGGGCCGGGGATGGGATGGCTCTGACCAGCGGTGGAGTACACCACCCTTGGCACATCCTCGAAGGTGAGCACAGCGTGCACGCCGGGCAGAGCACGCGCCTTGCTGGCATCGATGCGGCGGATGCGTGCGTGGGGATATGGGCTGCGGAGCAGCTTGCCCACCAATATACCGCGCAATTGCAGGTCGCCAGCAAAGGCAGGACGCCCCTGTGCCAGCTTAACAGCATCCACCTTGGGCTCTGGCTTGCCCACCACCTGCCACGTTCCCGGACGCGTCGTGGCCACCAGGGTGGATGGTGCGCTAGTCTGCACATCGCTACGCACTCCGGACTGCGAACTACCGGGTGCACCCGGTTGCAATCCCTCGTCAAAGGGGGATGTGCCTTGTTCGGGAAGTTGAATCACCTCGCCAGATGGATACTCCCATCCCGACCCTTCCTCTTCCTCCAGGGTCGGAACTGCTTCACCGCGCAACCAGGCTGCAGCACGCAGCACCGCCTGGACCGGTTTGACATAGCCGGTGCAACGACACAGCACTCCGCTGAGAGCATCGCGCACTTGTTCTGGGGAAGGGTCGGGCTCGCGATCGAGCAACGCCTTGGCCGCCAGAATCATCGCCGGAGTGCAATAGCCGCACTGAATCGCTCCCGTCTCCACGAAAGCGCGCTGCAAGGGATGCAACGCGACTTGGCCACGCCAACCCTTGGGCGGACCCTCCCCTTCGGTTGAGATGCTCGCCAGTCCCTCGATCGTGACAATACGGGCGCCCACTGCCTGAAGAGCAAGCATCGTGCAGCTGGTGCGCGCGACACCATCTACCAGTACGGTGCATGCCCCACAGCTGCCGTCGCCACAGCCATACTTAGCTCCGAGATATCCCTCACGGCGCAGGACGCTCAACAGTGTATCACCCGGCACCACATAGAACAGCCGATCTTCGCCGTTGATGTTCAAGGTGATTTCCATAAGGTCATTCTCCACTATAGGACGCATCAAAACTCAATGATACACATATCCCTCGCACGCGTACAGGGGATGGGCTGGCTTTTCCAGTTCGTCAGGCCGCTGCAATGCGTGCCAAGTCGCCCAAGCAGCCACCAGGCTGTCTAAAGCATCCCCATCCTCATCCGCTACAACCGTATCGTACAACATGGCATCGGCGAATCGCAACGGCGCCATGTGTTGAACTGCCTCTAAGATGTCACGGCGTGCGCGACGGTGACGCGCTTCCCCTCCCTTATAGGGGATATATAGGTGATGATGTTTTAGCGTCGCCGCCGGACAGATCTCGATCAGCCACGGCCGATCCGCTTGGGCACGTTGCATCGGCAACACCGAGACCGCTCCACGGGATACCAAGGGTGCCAGCACCACAGAGATACCATAGAACGTCTGGCGGTACAACCGCAAATTGTAGCCAGCCCACGGCGTACCGTTCTCGTGATCGGTCAGCCGTTTGACCTCGCGCCCACCCGTCGCCGCATAACAGGCCGAGCGAAAATGTTGCGGCGTCGCGTATCGTTCTGGGAAGGTGTGCACGAATTCATCCCAGATCGTCGTCTCAAGGAGCTGCGCTGGCAGACCAAATGGGAAATCCAACCCGAAGATGGTCTCGCGCTCCCCCGCGATCCACGCACACAATGCGCGTAGACATATCTCGCGTTCCGGCGCCACTTCCAGCAAAATCGCTGCCGATGTACAATGCTCGACGTATAAGGTGTCCTGGCAGATACTTGCCTGGGTGATCCATATCTTGCGTCCTGCCTGGCGCGCGCCGCTGAAGTCTATTCCACACACCCGCGTGCGTCGGGGAAGTGTCACGCTGCCTTTGACCATGCTTCCCATAGCGCGCGCCGTGTCAACACGCCGAGCATCGCGCGGCGATACTCTGCACTGCCGCGGAAGTCACTGCGCGGCTGGAGCGCTTCAGCTGCTCGATCCACCGCCGCTTCAATATTCGCGTCTTCCAGAGTCTGACCGGACAGAGCTCGTTCTACAGCATAGGCACGCAGTGGGTATGGTGCCACGCCCCCCCAGGCGAGGCGAACTTCCGCACAAGCTTCACCTCGTCGCACCACCCGTGCCGCGACCGCCACGGTTGGCCGGTCGCGCGGCGTGCGCGCCACGACGGTCATCGCTGTGCCCCCCATCTGGAGCGGCACCATCACTGCGGTGACCAAACCACGTTGCACCCAGTGTGCGGGATCGACCACCAGCTGGTCCAGTGCCACCGTACGAGCGCCATCGCTACGCTGCACCTCGACCTCAGCATCGAGCACCAGCAAGCCAAGCAACAGACAGGAGAGAGGGTCATGGGTCACAATGGCGCCCCCCACGGTGACAGCGTTGCGGTAGGTAAGCGGACCATCTCGGTGCGCGGCCTCAGCCAGGAATGCGCCCCCATAGAAGGTGTTCACCAGCTGCTGCAGGCGCACCATCGCACCAATCCTCAGGCGCTCCCCTTCCATCTCGATGCGATCCAAACCTAGTGCCTGCAAGTCCACCACCGCTTTCGCTTCGCGCTGCTTGTCCCCCAACAGCTGCTGGCCACCTGCCAATGGCACCGTATCTTCGCTTTGCAACAACCTCAGTGCTTCCTCAAGGGTTTGAGGCCGGTGATATGCTTTCACGTGCATCATTGTAGACTCCTGACAGCCTGGTACCTATACAACCTGTTCCTACTTCCTTCTTCCTATCAGGTCGTGATGGTCATGATAATGCCATTATAGCATGCCTCGTGGAGCAATCGAAATGCTGCGGGGAAAAGTGCGTTTCGATTTGGGGCGCGAATTGGAACGACTACCTGCAGTATGGGCGACCAGCCAGTCGCTCCTAACCGCCTTAGAAGACACGGAGACACCATAAATTTCGTATATTTTCTCTATGCATACGCGGTAAATATCTGCCGTCTGCATATGTGCAGCTTGGCTTGCCCCGCTTCTCATCAGAAATGAAATCCACCCAGGATCTCCCAAATTGGCGTCCCAGGCAAGAGGGGACTAAAGTATGCGGGTGCAAGAGATGCAAGAGTATTGCTTGGAGAAGGCACTTGGAAGCAGAGTGGCTATGAAAGTCTTGCTTGCCAGTCCTGAGTCGAACGTCTGGAACAGTCGCAAGCACATCCACATGGGGCTTGGGTACCTGGCTGGGGCACTCCTGTCAGCCGGCTACGAAGTCGAGATCTGGGATGCCGACGCAGAGGCAGGATATGAGACGTTTGAAGAGCGTTTGAGGCGCGATCCCGTCCCGGTGGTAGGCATTTCATCGCCTACCCCGCTGATTGTCAACGCTTGGCGCGCAGCAACGATTGCCAAGCAGGCGGGCGCGATTACCATCCTGGGTGGCCCACACCTGACGCTGATGCCACACGAATCCATGGAAAAGCCCCAGGTGGACTTGGTCGTGCGTGGCGAGGCGGAGTCGACCATCGTCGAGATCATGCATCTGTTGGAACGCGACTCCGGCCGGGTGCTCCGCGGCGGTGATACCTCCATGCAGCCGCGCCGGTTTGACCCTGCTGCTGGCTGGGGCAATATTGCAGGTCTCTCTTGGCGCGACCTGGACGGCGAAATCCACCATAATCCCGACCGACCACTGACGCAGGACCTGGATGCCATCCCCTTCCCGGCCCATCAGCTGTTTAAGATTGAGCGTTATACCAACCTGAACCCGCTCACCGACGGGCTCGATCCGCATGCCCGTGCGTACACTATTGTCACTTCGCGCGGATGCCCTTATAAATGCATCTATTGCTCCAAACCGATCACCGGCCACACCTGGCGAGCACGGAGCGTGGAGAACGTCATCGCTGAATGGCGTTGGCTGGTGGAAGACTTACATGCGACAGAGATCGGCGTGACTGATGATGTGTGGAACCTCGATCTCAAGCGAGCCAAAGCACTCTGCCAAGCGCTGATTGAAAACGGTCTGAATCGCGTGCCGTGGATCACCATTCATGGTATGAAGGTGAACCACACCGATCCGGAGCTCTTCCGTCTGATGAAAGCCGCCGGCTGCAAGCGCGTCGGTTTCGGTTTCGAGAGCGGGGATGACCGCATCCTGCGCGAGGTGATCCGCAAAGCGCAGACGGTGGATATGGCGCGCCAGGCTGTGCGCTGGGCTAAAGAAGCGGGCCTGGAGACCATGGGGTTCTTCATCTTCGGGATGCCCGGCGAGACCGAGGAAACGATGGAGAGCACCATCCGCCTGGCATTAGAGCTCGACCCCGATCTCGCCCATTTCATGTTTGCCACACCCTATCCCGGCACCGAGCTGTGGCACATGTTGGAGGCACAGGGAAGGATCTCGTACCACGATGTAGAGTGGAGCCAGATGGCCATCCAGGACGACCATGCCCATTTCGAGGTGGATGGGTTGAGCCGGGAGGTGATCGAGCGCAAATGGCACGAGGCACACCGACGCTTTTACTTGCGCCCGCATCGCATCATGCGCATTGTGGCACGACGGGACACGTGGCGGCGTCTGCCCTACTATGCCCGCCAGGCGGCTGCCATGTTATTTGGGCTGGGCGAACGTCGATAAGCGAAGCGCTGCATCCTGCCGCGCCCAGTACGTCAGAGAACCTCATAAAGTTCTCTGCGGTGGATTCAGCTGCCACATCATTCCCCGCCGATTGCGGCACGAAGCAGAGCGTAGCGCATAGGAGAGCGCTAGTAAGCGCGCGCGAAGATGGCTACTTCGTGTGCCGGCGCGCCACATACGATACATGGGGCACTGCCGCCAGGCTGTTCCAGCGGGATGTTGCGCGTGGTTGCTTTGGTATCCTCCTTGATGCGCTCTTCGCAAGCCACCGCGCCGCACCACCAGGCACGGGCAAACCCATTTGCCACGGCCTCCTTGAATGACTCGTAGTCTTGCGGCTCGAAAGTGTTAGCATCACGGAACTCGGTGGCGCGTCGCAGCATATCCTGCTGCATCTGGGACAGCAGCTCTGCCACTGCTTGAGGCAAGCCCACCATGGGCATGAACGTCTTGCCCTCGCGCCCGGGCTTATCGCGTCGGGCCACTACCACCTGCTCCTTCGTCACATCACGCGGGCCGATCTCGATGCGCAGCGGCACACCGCGCAGCTCCCACTCGTTGAACTTCCACCCGGGAGAATACTCATCCCGATCGTCCAGCTTCACCCGGACGCCATGATCGCTCAGTGCGCGGCGAACCGTGTCACAGGCGCCTAGTATGGCGCCACGTTCAGCGTCGCTGCCGGGAATAGGCACGATGACCACCTGGATGGGTGCCAGCTGCGGCGGCAGAATCAACCCTTGATCGTCGCCATGTACCATAATGATGCAGCCGATCATGCGAGTACTCATGCCCCAGCTAGAAGTCCAGCAATACTGGAGTTCGTTGTTGCGATCCAGATAACGGATGTTGAACGCCTTGGCGAAGTTCTGCCCCAGGTTGTGCGAGGTGCCTGCCTGCAGAGCGCGCTTATCGCCCATCATCGCTTCGATGCTATAGGAGGCAAGCGCGCCGGCGAATTTCTCACTCTCGCTCTTGCGCCCCTTGATGACCGGCACCGCTGCTTCGTTGATGGCAAAATCCGCATACACATCCAGCATGCGCAGCGTCTCCTCCTGCGCTTCCTCATACGTGGCGTGGGCGGTGTGGCCTTCTTGCCAGAGGAATTCCATCGTGCGCAAGAAGAGACGCGTGCGCAACTCCCAGCGCACCACATTCGCCCATTGGTTGATCAGGACAGGCAGGTCGCGGTAGGATTGGATCCATTGGGCATACATGTGTCCGATGATCGTCTCTGAGGTGGGCCGCACGACAAGGGGCTCTTCCAACTCCTTGCCACCGCCGTGGGTCACGACCGCCAGCTCGGGTGAAAAGCCCTCCACATGTTCCTTCTCCTTCTGGATGAAGCTCATCGGGATGAAGAGTGGGAAGTAGGCATTTTCGTGTCCGGTCTCCTTGAAGCGCCGATCTAGAGCGGCCTTGATGTTCTCCCACAGTGCATAGCCATAAGGGCGGATGACCATGCACCCGCGTACGGGTGCATAATCGGCCAGCTGTGCCTGCTGGACGACGTCCGTATACCAGCGTGAATAATCCTGAGAGCGGGGTGTGATTTTTTCAGCCATAACGATCGTTATCTTCTCCTGTATCCCCAAGCAGGATTCTGCTCATTTAGTGAGGGGAACCTGGATCAATTGCTGCTGCAGCAACCGCACCGCCTCGGCGGGGGTGCGTGCCAGCGTGAGCAGCTCTAGGTCGCGCGCGGCGACGTAGTTTGCATCCACAAAGGCAGCCAGCGTGCGCTGCCATTGGCCACCCACCGCGATAAAGGGCTTGCGCCTGATTTCGCCCACCTGCATGAAGCTCCACGCCAATGCCAGCTCAGAGAGCGTGCCGATACCCCCGGGCATCACGACGATCCCATCACAGTGCTCTACCAGATATACCACCCGCGCGCGCAGCGTGGGCTGCTTGATCTCCTCTTGTACCCAATGATTGGCACGTAATGCCAGGGACTCCTCGAACAGGGCGCAGGTGACCCCGATAACATGCCCACCCGCCTCGTGGGCGCCGCGGCTGGCTGCCTCCATAATCCCGCCATAGCCACCTGTCTGGACCACCATGCCCAGTTTGGCCAATCGGCGTCCCAGGTCGCGCGCCGCCTCGTAATCAGCGGAACCGGGAACCGCCGCATTAGCGCCGAATACGGAGATGACTCGTCCCATGGTCAAACGCCACGCGGATAGGAACCCAGCACGCGGAAGAAGCTGGTGATCTCTTGTAAGTGGTTGAGCGCGTTGCGACAGCGTTCCTCGTGGACACTGCCGACGAAATCGACGTAGAACAGGTATTCCCAGCGCTTATCCCGCAACGGGCGCGATTCGATCTTGGTCAGGTCGATATCACGCAGCGCGAAGACAGCCAAACACTTGAACAGAGACCCCGGGACGTTCTTGACCGAGAACACGATGGAAGTCTTGGCCGGTCCGGTGGGCACCACTGGCTCCCGTGCCAGCACCAGAAAACGGGTGTAGTTCTCGCTACTATCCTCCATCCCTTCCTGCAGGATATCCATCCCATAGATCTCGGCGGCACGCCGGCTGGCAATGGCGGCGCCATCGCGGATGTTTTCTTCGCGCAACATTTTCACACTGCCAGCGGTGTCGTATGTCGGCACCAGCTCTGCTTCCGGTAGAAGCTCTTTCAGGCGGCCCTCGCACTGTGCCAACGCTTGGGGATGAGAGTAAACGTGCCGCACCTGCGACAGAGTGACGCCCGGCAGGACAATCAGGTTGTGCTCGATGCGCTGCTGGATCTCACCCACGATGCTGAGTGCGTGTTGCAGCAGGAGATCATAATTACGATGGATGCTGCCGGCCAACGAGTTCTCCACCGGTATCATACCGCGTTGCGCCGTATCGCGCTCCACCGCCTCGAAGACCGCCTCGAAGGTGGCACATGGCAAAGGCTGGATCGACTCACCAAAGTACGCCACCGCCGCCGCTTCGCTGAAAGCGCCGCGTTCACCTTGGAATGCGACGGTCAACAAGAGATCACCACTCCTTCCGCGTTGGTATCGAGCAGCTTATAGGGATAGGCGTTGATGACCGTCGTAGATTCGTATTGGGTGACGGTCACCTCAAAGGGATTATAGACGTGGCGGTGGCCGTGCACTAGGAGCCTCGGCTTGAACACGCGCATCAGCCACAGGAACGCCTTAAACCCCACGTGCGACGGGTCGCGCCCGTCGTGGACCATGAAGGGTGGTGCATGCGTCAGCAGCACGTCAATAGGACGGCCGGCCACCACGCGATAGCGCAGCAATGCGGGCGCCAGCCACAACGCATTGGCCCACATCTCCGAGTCCGTGTACTGATACTCACCCCACGGCCGATATCGGATGCTGCCTTCCAACCCTGCCACCGCAAAACCCCGATAGACCACCACACGTCCGTGCACATTGGTACCACCGCCCGGCTCGGAGCGCACTGCGCCGGTGTAGGTGTATTCCACCGTGTCATGGTTGCCGTGTACGTAGAAGAGAGGCACGTTGAGCATGCTCACGACGTATTCCAGGTAGTAGTACGGCAGGTCACCACAACTTAACACCAGTTCCACGTCAGCGCATCGCTTCAAGATAAGCGGACTATACAACGACTCCACTACTTCATCGGCAAGTGCGAGCAGCTTCACTCCCACCCCTCAAATAAGCCGGCAGTCTTCCTCGCCCGGCTCACAGCGCCAAGAATGCGCCGGCACACCGTTGTCGCGGTGATAGTGCTCTCTACAGCGTGGCGTCACCGACGACGCTTGGGCAGACCGACGGCGTCTCGGACTTCTTCAATCACCTGACTGGCGATCGCATCGGCGCGGCGCGCTCCCTCATACAACACGTCCCATACATAGTTGGGATCTTGCGATAGGCGAGCACGCCGTTCACGGAACGGTGCCAGATGTTCGACGAGATGCCCGGCAAAGATCCGCTTACACTCCACACACCCGATGCCGGCAGTGCGACAGTCGTGATCGATCTGGCGCACTTGCTCGGGCGGCGTGAAGATCTTATGCATCGAGAAGACATTACACACTTCGGGCCGGCCGGGGTCACTGCGTCGCTGGCGTTGTGGATCGGTGACCATCAAGTGCACCCGAGCATAGATTTCTTCCGGTGTGCTGGCCAGCTCAATATGGTTGTTAAGCGACTTACTCATCTTGTTGACCCCGTCGATACCCAAAACCCGAGGGGTCTCGGTGTACTTCGCTTGGGGCTCCACCAGTACAGGGCCGAAGTGATAGTTAAACGTGCGCACGATCTCGCGGGTGAATTCCAGGTGGCTCGCCTGGTCCTCGCCCACCGGCACAACGGTCGCCTTGTACAACACAATGTCAGCCGCCATGAGCACCGGATAACCCAGCAGGCCGTAATTCACGTTGTCGGGCTGCTGACGCACCTTTTCTTTGTAGGTGGGCAGACGCAGCAGCTTGCCGAGCGGGGCGATCATGCTCAAAATCGTGTGCAATTCGGTGACTTGGGGCACGTGCGACTGAACGAACACGATCGTGCCGCGTTCGGGGGCGATGCCGGCCGCCAGCCAGTCCAACACCATCTCATATGTCCACTCGCGCAGGCGCTGGGTATCTTGCAGCGTGGTCAGCGCGTGCAAATCCACAACGCAGTAGATGCACTCGTAATCGTCCTGGAGTGCTACGTAGTTCTTGATAGCACCCAGGTAGTTGCCCAAGTGCTGTCGGCCTGTCGGTCGCGCACCCGAAAAGACTCTGCCCTTCTTTTCCTCCATAGCGCTCCGGATTTTATGATTTAGCAAAATTTAAGTGTCATTATACCCGAATAGTCCACTCGCGCAAGATGCACGATCATTCACGGAAAATGTTGCCCAGGGTTATAACCCTTTCAGCTGATACTGTTACCGGAGGTTACAATGGACACGGAGGAAACGGTGAACTTTACAGAGCGGTGTCGTATCTGATCCGGTGATGAGGTGTCTCCACATCCCGTGGATGCGAGGAGCGCCGCCTTTTGCTGAGAATCCCTCGATCACCGGGGTAACGACCCTCCCGGTGATTTTGGTTTTAAGAGCAACTGTCAATCTAGGGCGGTGACCACAATTTGACCACAATGGCAGATCGGCCTGGCGAAGGAGCATAGCACGGTGACCACAACACATTGGAGCAACGAGGTAACTGAGAAACAAAACAAGCTGAGAGTCGAGGGATTCGAACCTCGGCGTACGGATCCAGAGTCCGCTGTCCTACCGCTAGACGAACCCCCAGCGCCTCACCTGCCATTATACCACATGTTGCGACGGTTG
>QEXY01000151.1 GCA_003130875.1 Ardenticatenia bacterium | reverse complement strand
GGAGCGGCACAAAGCGCACCTCAGAGAACGCCAAGCCCGTCGAGGTTTCTCCCCTGTTCATTCCCTGCGCTCTCGGCGTGCTCGGCGGTAAGATCTCCGCCGCTTGCTCACGCGCGCGGCTCGGTTATACCATCCGGCATATCTTACGGCGCTGTGGTCAGCGGAAGCCGCGTCGCGCACGCCCGCGCGTCTATCCGGTGTACGGGGCGTGGGAGGGGGTATCGCAGGGATGAGGGAATCGCCCTTTTCCCGCCGGTGTTGTTGGATGGCATTGCGGCCGATCGGTTCCTCATCTGTGACCCAGAGGCTGGCAACGATCTATTGGCCCATTTACATGCACCGCGCGACCCCACTAAGCAGTACCGGTACCGCGATTCCGCTTTTCCGAATTGCTGATGTACCATAGGCTCAATCGGTCTAAGGATGGACATCCTCATGTCGCGCGAAACGCTATGAGCCTTTTCAGCATACAAGCACACAACAACTGTTTGAAGCGCACGTGGTCACAATGGCTCGCCGCGGCGCTCATCACGCTTTACATCGTCACCTTTGCATGGTTGGCTCTGCTACGCCATGCCAGCTTCGACTCCGAGGGTTTCGACCTGGGTGTCTATGACCAGGTGGTGTGGAACACACTCCATGGACGCCCCTTCTTCTACACTTCCACCGGCAGACCGCTTTTGCACCTCTCCAATCATGCCAGCTTGATCCTGGTGCTGGTAGCCCCCTTTTATCTGGTGTACAGTGGCCCCCAGACATTGCTCATCCTGCAAGCGGCTGCCGTCGGATTGGGTGGATTGCCCCTCTTCTGGCTGGCGCGGGAGAAATTGGGCAGCGCGTTCGCCGGTCTGAGCGTGCTGGGCGCCTATCTCCTCTTTCCCCCGCTTCAGGTCGCATTGCTGTCCGACTTCCATCCACCTGTATTGGCGGTGTGCTTTCTGAACTATGCATTCTACTTTCTGGAGAAGCGCCGTGCGCTTCTCTGCCTCCTCTGCGCCATCCTGGCGATGTTGTGCAAGGAGCAGATCCCGTTGGTGGTGGTGACGCTCGGCATGTATGCCTTGCTCGTGCGGCGTGCCTGGCGGCTGGGAACAGTGCTCGCCGCCATAGGGATGATCTGGTTCCTGGTGGTGATGTACGTAGTCATACCGGCATTCAGCGTAACCGGCAGCCACATTTTCCTGGACTACTATGCCTGGTTGGGCGATACTCCTTTGGAGATCGTGGTCAACACATTGACACAGCCGGACAAAGTGATTACGGCGCTGTGGCAACCGGACAGGCTGGCATATCTGCGCGACCTGCTTGTTCCCTGGGCTGGGCTGCCCATAATTGGCTTGCCAGCGCTGTTGATCGGACTACCTGCTTTCGGCATCAATCTGCTGAGTGACAATCCCGCCATGCATGATGCCACGCGTGGTCACTACAGTGCTGATGTGGCGCCGTGGCTGGCTTGGGGGGCGCTGTTTGGTCTCTATTATCTGGCGCAAGTCGTGAGGCGCTGGTGGCCGCGCGGTCAGCGGGTTGTAATGTGGGGAGCGAGTGTGCTGCTGCTGGCTTTGGCATGCGCGTGGCATACCTGGCACGGCTATGCGCCCCTGGCCTTGGATGCACCCCATTGGCAGATTGACGCCCATGACCGGTTGGCACAACGCTTTTTGGAGCAGATCCCGCCGGATGCGCCGATCGCCGCTCAGGGTGACCTCTATCCGCACGTGAGCGAGCGCGTCATTGCCTACCATCTGCCCGATGTCAACGACGCCGAATATGTCTGGGTGGATGTAGCAGCCAGCGGCCAGACGATGCACCCCAATGACCTGAAGCGTATCGTGGACGATGTGCTCGATTCGGGCACGTTCGGGGTGCAGGATGCTGTCGATGGCTATCTGCTGCTGCGACGTGGGCTGTCTCAGAGCGAGATACCGGATGCCTTTTATGATTTTGCCCGTGTACGGATGGCCGCACCCCAATATCCGGTGCAGGTCAATTTCGGCGGGCAGCTGCGTTTGCTGGGCTTTGATGTGCTGGACAACCCACGCCGCAGTGAGACGTCCGTGCGCCTCTATTGGCAGGCGCTGCAGCCCATCAAGCGCAAGCTGTATCTCTATCCCTTCTTCCTGAACGCGCGCGGGGAGATTGTCGAGGATACCCGCCAACGTCCCATGATCACCCAGCTATGGTATCCACCGCGCCGTTGGCGGGTGGGTGAGACAGTGATGACGACGACGCTGCCATGGAGGCTGGGCGAACGCTGGAGCCTGGGGGTGGGAGTTCTGGTAGGCACCTCCAACTGGGAAAATCGCGGTGCCCGTCTGAAGGTGAGCGAATTGGCCCTGACTTCTGGCTCCGCGCTGGAAGGGCGCCTGATGGAAGAGGGCACGTGGGTGCGGCTGGCGACATTCGAACGTCGGGGGCGTGCGCTGGTGATCCTCTCGCCGGGACACGTGGTCAGCTCTCCCACACGTTCGCTCTACGTCGACCTGGGCGGTCAGATGGTGCTGCAAGGCTGTGACGTGACCCCAACACCGGCACGTCCTGGAGAATCCATGACGGTAATGTTAACCTGGCAGGCTGCGGCGGATATGAACCTCGATTACACCGTCTTTGTCCATCTGGTGGATGCGGATGGGCGTATTGTCGCACAGCATGATGGACAACCCTGGGATGGCGTGCCTCTGCCGACCAGCTCCTGGCATGCTGGAGAGGTACTGCGCGACATCCATGTGCTCACTCTGCCTCCCGACCTGTCGTCGGGGGTGTATCGCCTGCAACTGGGCGCCTACTATTGGCCAACCGGGCAACGCCTATCGGTGCTGCAGGATGGCCAGGCAGTGGGGGATGGGGTGGACGCAGGAGAAGTGGTGGTGGAATGAGAGCAGAACATCTCAGCGATTCCTGCGTTCCATCTCCAGGCGCTTGACGCGATATATCAGCTCCTCGATCAGGGCGCGGTTCGCAGCGATCAGGTCAGCGACCACGCCCAACACGAGGAGCAGAAAGCCCACAGTGAGCAGCGTGCCGCCTATCACCAGGGATTGGACGTGGCCAAAGCCGCCCTCGGTGAGGAAGAAGTAGCCGAAGCGCACCAGGGCAAACAGGCCGACCAGCAGAAAGGGCAAACTCAGAAAACAGAAAGTGCGCAGCGGCTCGTAGAAGACGTACAGCCGCATAATCGTACCGGCTGAACGGGTGACGTAGGACCAATTGCTCCTCACCAGCCGTGAAGGGCGGACGGGCGGACGGGCCTGGACGGGGATATATACCACCCGCAACCCCTTCTTGCCGGCCTGAATAATAGTTTCCAGGGTGTAGGTGTAGCGTGTCAACAGAGACATACGCAGCGCCGCTTCACGGGAGTAGGCGCGAAAACCGCTGGTAGCATCCGGCACGTGCACGCCTGAGACCATACGCACCACCCAGCTGCCCCAGCGCTGGAGCAGCCGCTTAGTCGGTGAGAAATGGGCGAGCTGATGGACTCTTCGATCGCCGATAACGATGTCGGCCTCATTGTTGAGGATCGGCGCGATCAGCCTGGGGATGTCTGCCTGGGGGTATTGGTTATCGGCGTCCGTGTTGACGATGATATCCGCCCCCAGCTGCAGGCATGTGTTCAGTCCGGTCTGGAAGGCGGTCGCCAAGCCCTTATGGCCGGGCAGTGATATAATGTGGTTTACTCCTAGCTCGCGGGCCACGGCGACAGTGTTGTCGGTGCTGCCGTCGTCGACGACCAGCGTCTCGATGACATCCACACCGGGGATGTGGGTGGGAATATCCGCCAGCGCAGCTGGCAGGGTCTGCTCTTCATTATAGCATGGGATTTGGATGATCAGGCGCACTATTAGGTAACCAAATAACGGGAAACTGTTTGACATGTGAATTCTAACATGGACACCTGACACAAAACAAGCGTGGGATTGAAGGGGGAGGGTGAAAAATGTTAGATCGACCCTGTCTATCAGCTGGTCTCGTGCGAGAACCTGAGTTATTATGGTAGAAACTCCAAAACCCTCTTCGATCTGTCGTCATTCGAACACATAGCTGTGATAATGGATCAATAGCATCCTGATCAGAGGTGCCGAGATGTACGTAGCACAGTATGTGGCTGGTCTCGCGTTGCGGTGTGTCAGAACCTTACTCAAAAATCGAGTCTTGGTCATACAGTCTGGCCTAGCAAGGGGGTTGAAGCGACGCTATGGCCTGGGGTTCAGGCCTCGGCTAGGGTTAATAAGTAGATATTCGCTTACTGAGGAAGAACGTTTCGTTGCACAACTCAGTCTGGCCGGCAAGGTCGTGTACGATGTGGGAGCCTATGTTGGTATTTACACTCTATTTTTCGCTCGAGCGGTCGGTCAGGAGGGCACCGTAGTTTCTTTCGAGCCCGATCCTGACAACTACAAAGAGCTCGTTTACAACGTGGAGCTCAACAACTTTAAGAATGTATTCACCCTAAATCTTGCCCTAGGCAGCCACAACCATCCGGCGAACATTTTTCGCGATCCGCTCTACCCTACCCGCTCGAGCTTGTGTCCAAGCCTAGAACCAAGCACTTATAGGAAAACAAAACCGCTACGAGTGGCCCCTGTCAAGGTGGTCTCCATAGATACTCTGATTCGAGGGGGACAGTTGCCTTTGCCTGATCTCATAAAGATAGATGTTGAAGGGTATGAGAAGGAAGTTCTCCTTGGCTCACAGGCAACTTTGCACAACTATCATCCGCTGATTCTCATTGAGCTGCATGGTATCTCACCCGAACAAATCTCTGCTTTGTTATTGTCGCATGGCTATAACCTTTATCACATCGAATCGAAAAGGATTTTAGGCAGCAGCGACGCTACGCGATGGCAGCGAGGACATCACCTTTTCTGTTGGGTACCCGGCTTAACACGCGGGATCTTCGACCTGATGGATTCGTGAGTTGCTCGCTCAATATGGTATAGGGCTCATAAGGTCCGGAAGTATCTTTACCTCATTAGCAGCCACTGAAAACAAAAGTGTGAACTCGGAATTCGGTTGGTTCAGAAGAAAAGATGTAGCAGGTGTCCAAAGAACAATAGCGTACTTTCCCGGCGGTACATCTCGGAAATAGAAGACGCCATCGTTATTGGAAATTGTCACCCGCGCTCGACCGATGTCAAATAT
>QEXY01000026.1 GCA_003130875.1 Ardenticatenia bacterium | reverse complement strand
TCCCTAAAGGGATGCATTCATTCTTAGGGAGAAGCAGGGTCAAACCCAGCCGCACATATGCATCGCCGCGCATACAAGGGAGAAACCTATGAAAAACCTTTGCGTCCTCTGCGCTCTCTGGGGTTCCAACTCGCCCCAAATTTGAAATACGCCCTTCCTAGCGCATGGTGCTGCTCGCGTTGGTAGTGGAAAAAAACGACGATGGCTTCCTGGCGCGCATGCCCGGCATCCAGGGGGCCTTTGCTGAGGGAGACACCATCGAGGAAGCCATCTTCAACTGTGTCGACGTCATCAAGATGATCGCTGCCTATCGTGCGGAACGGGGCGAGCACCTGCCTGTTGACTCAGTCGAAGTGACTCCCAATACGCGCCTGGCCGTTTCTATCCCGGTTGAGTTACCTGCATAACATCGCTGCGCGCTGAGCTATAAGCAAGTCGTCAGCCGCCTGTGCCGATTGGGATTGCGCTTTTATCGTCATGGAAAAGGATCTCACGAGCTCTGGGTACGCGATGAGGATGGCCTGGTAATCCCAGTTCCTCGCCACAAAGGGAGACTCATTCGCAAAGGCACCATACGTGCTATCATCCGTGAGCTAGGGTTAAGCGTCGAAGAGTTCATGCGGGAATAAATCAGCGCATTTTTCACTCCGGCACGCGTACTTCGCGTTCCACAATCCCTTCCGCCACCACGTCGCCCGGTGTCAGTGCCAGCGTTAAGCTCAGCTCGCGTCGCGCGGCAGTGGCATATCCCTCTGCCGGCTGCGGCACGCCCCCAAAGAACGCTATGGGTTGCAGCGGCCATCCGGTCGTCCAGGAGATGCGCCGCGCGCTCTCCTGCGGTTGCGCCGCCTGCCAGTAGAGCACGCCCAGGTTGCGATGGGCCATGGCCAGGTCGGGCAGGATGGCAACCGCGCGTTGGTAATCCGCCACCGCTGCCGCAGCCAGGGCCGCGCGCTGCCCGTCATCCAGCTCGGCCATGTAAAGCCCCCGATTGCGCGCGACACTGGCCATGTTGTTGTGCCACAAACCGGTCGCCCAATCCCAGCTGGACCAGATGAGCCATCCGCCCACCAGCAGGCAGATGAGGCCCGCCGCGATGCGTCCATACTGTGGTGCCGAGGTACGTGGTCGATAGGGCACCTCATCCGCCGTGTTTGCGCGCGGCAGGAGTGTCACCAGTGCGGCGCCGAGGAAGAGCCAGAAGAGCACTGCCGCGCGCGCTCCGCTCATCGTGCCGTTGTCGTACAGATGGCCGATGAAAAAGGCGGTGAATCCGACGACGAAGCCGGGCCGCAACGCAGCAGGTGGCCCAGGCATCGCAGCGGGCACATCCCTTCTCCCCGCTCGCCCTGCGGCAACGTAAAAGCCGATCGCCAGCCACACGACTGCCGCCAAACCCCAAACGCCGCCGTCCACACCTGCCTGCAGCGGCCAGCTGTGCGCGTGCTCGGTCTGATCGAAGGCGGGGTCGAAATAGGGATAGCTATTGCGCGCGACGGGGCGGAAGTTGTCCAGCCCGGCGCCGGTGAAGGGGTGGTCGGCGATGATATAGGCCGCGCGCGTCCACACCATCGCCCGCGCCGGGTAGACCTGCGCCGCCAGATCACCCAGCGGCGCCACCATGGCCGGGAACAGCGTCGCTGCCAGCGCTATGGCCCCGACAGTGCCCACGCCCAATCCCAGCACCGCCTCGCGCAGCCCACGCCACTGCCACAAGAGTGCCAGCAACACCGTGATGCCCAGTGCCAGCAAGTCGCCGCGCGACCAGACGAGCACCAGATAGCTCAGCATCAGCAATCCGCTCAGCGCCAAGCCCAGCCGTGCCAGCGGACGGCGCGCTCTTCCCATGGCAACAAAGGCAAGCGGGATGAGCGGCAGGAGCGTATTGCCCACCACGCTGGGGTTGAGGCGTTTGGCGCCCAGTGCCGGCAACGTGCTCAGCTGGGCGTGCACTGGCGCCAGAAATGCGGCGCCACGGCGCTGTGCCAGGGGCCAATCGGTCTGCAGATAGCCCAGTGCGGCCAAAGCGCAGCCGACCAGCACCAACAACGCCACCAGCGACCACACGCGACGTGCCGGATTGCGGCTGCCCCAGTGCCAGGCGCCGTAGAACACGGCAAGGCCGCCCAATATCCCAAGGAATGTGGTCAGACTATGCGCGCGGTCCACCGCCGGCCACAGGCCCAGCGCCATCGCCACAGCGTAGAGCGCGATGGGGGCGTCCAGCGGCGTGCCGCACCATGGCGTCCCATCGCGCACCCAACGTGCCAGGTAGGGCAGCACGATGGCAGCCAGCGCCAGGTAGCTCAGCAGCGAGGGCCAGGCCAGCGCGGGATCGCCCAGACCGTCGTAGGCGTTCAGGCCACGCTGCGCCCGCCAGAGGTAGCTGGCCGGCAGGATCAATGCCGGCACCGCCAACGCCAACACCAGCGGCTCGAGCTCGGTCAGTCCAATCGCAATGCGCCTGGATAATCTCACTTTGCTCTGCGTTCTCTGCGCGCTCTGCGGCATCACCCGTCTCTACGTCCAGCCCAGATGACGCCAGCCGACCTCCAAAGCGGAACGCCATGTGCTCGGGTCGGCCAGCATCTTCAGGTAGGTCCACAGCGGCCCGGGGCGCAGCGACCACTCGCGGAAAGCGCGTCGCTGCCAGTATTCCAGCCGTTCGGCCGGCAGGTTGGGATAGTCGAGCACGGTCGAGCCGTCCATGTCCACCTCTTCCCAGCGCGTGCCCGGGCGAAACCAGCCACGTTCGACCACCTCGAAGAAGAAGGGTGTGCCGGGATGGGGTGCGGCGATGTGAAACAGCGCCAGGTCGAGTGGCAGCCGCTTGGCAAACTCAATTGTGCGACGGATCGACTCCTCCGTCTCGCCGGGCAGGCCGATGATGAAGTAGCCCCAATTCTTGATGCCGACCGCTTTCGCCCAGCGCAGCGCCTGTTCCGCCTGTTCCAGATGATAGCCCTTGCGCACGCGGCGCAGGATCTCGGGGTCACCTGATTCGATGCCCCATGAGATCAACCAGCAACCGGCCTGCGCCATATGACGCAACAGCTCCGCATCCACGAAGTCCACACGGCTGTTGCACGTCCAGCGGATGCGCAACCCCTCGCGACGGATCAGTGCGCACAGGCCCATCACCTGCTCGCGGCTGACGGTGAACAGGTCGGCGTACATGTGGATATTGTGGATGCCCAGCCGGTGCAGCATCCGCAGCTCTTCCATGATGTTCTCCGGCGAACGCAGGCGCACCGTGTGCTGGTAGCTGACGTGCTTGATGCAGAAACGGCAGCCTGCCGGGCAGCCGCGGCTGGTGACGACGAAGGTGTACGGACCTTTGAGCATCGGAATGCGGTACTTATTCAGCGGAAGCAGATCGTGCGCCGGCAGGGGCAAGGCGTCCAGGTCGGGGATAAAAGGACGGTCCGGGTTGATCACGATCTCCTCACCGCGCCGCCATGTCAGCCCTTTGATCGCTGCCAGCCGGGTGGCGTCATCTCCGTCCGCCGGCTGCCAGTCCGGGTCAGCCGCGCGCAGCAGCTGAACGATGCGGGCACTCGGAGCGCGCCCCTCCAACGCGGGCAGCAGTTCGCACAGCGT
>QEXY01000150.1 GCA_003130875.1 Ardenticatenia bacterium | reverse complement strand
GAAAAAGTCCCTTGACCGCTCAAATTTTCATAGGAAAATGGGCCAATAAAGCAGGTAACTAAAGAGTTTTTCAACACTCTCCTAGAACTCCCTTGACACCAAGGGTGTTTTTCGATATATTGAAAGTGTGGTGTGCTACTTATGCCTTTCCCCTGCAGGCCACACAGTATTGGCGAGTTTATAACGAACCTCAGGGCGACTAGGGGGCTGCCGTCCGCATAGCGCGAGGGACCATCGGTGCTCAGATGATTTTGGGCGCTGCCGCGGCCCAGGAGGGATGCGAATAAGGCCACACACGCTTGCCTGTTAACAACTTGTACAGTTACTGCGTCATATCCTCCCTTATCATCCCACTCCGATCCACTTGCTTCTGACCACCCATTCTATCACCTCCCGGCGCAGTTCCTGGCAATGTCGATCTCCCAGGCATCGTTCGTCGGCTGACGAAAGCCCCTAAATTAAATAAGGCATTGTGTCAGGTTAACCACCAGCTGCAGAAAGCAATTGCCAAAGGAGGTGCTCCCATGAAGGAGAAGGAGATGAAGTATCCTGCACACCGATGGGCCCTTATGCTGGCACTTGCCCTGCCGACGCTATGGCTCATCGGCCTGGTATGGGCGCTGGCCGACAGCGCACCTGGCGCTACGGCGGCGAGCGTCCGCTACGTGAAACGTGATGCGACTGGTGCCTGCAACGGCACATCCTGGACAAATGCCTACACTGACCCGCAACAGGCAATTGACGCCGCGTCGCCGGGCGATGAGATTTGGGTGGCGCGCGGCGTCTACACCCCGACCAAACGCACTAATCCGGCCGATCCGCGCTCAGCCACCTTCCAGCTCAAGGAAGGAATAGCCCTGTACGGCGGGTTCGCCGGCACGGAGACGGTACGCACCCAGCGCAACTGGACGACCAACGTGACCGTGTTGAGCGGCGATCTGGACAACAACGACACCAAGGACGCCAACGGTGTGGTGATCACCACCACACATATCCACGGCGCCAATGCCTATCACGTCGTCACTGCCACCAATGTGACCTCCAACACGGTCCTCGACGGTTTCACCATCTCCGCCGGCTTCACCGACAATTTCGGCGGCGGGATGGACGTGGTCAATGCCAGCCCGGTCATCCGCCACTGCGCCTTCCGCGGCAATCAAGGGCAGTGGGGCGGGGGGATGAGCGCCAGTGATAGTTCCCTCAGTTTGACCGATGTGACCTTCAGTGGCAACCACGCTGGTATGAGCGGTGGGGGGATGGACACCCGTGATAGTTCCCTCAGTTTGATCGATGTGATCTTCAGTGGCAACCAGGCGACATGGGGCGGGGGGATGGACACCAGTGATAGTTCCCTCAGTTTGACCGATGTGATCTTCAGTGGCAACCAGGCGACATGGGGTGGGGGGATGGACACTAGTGATAGTTCCCTCAGTTTGACCGATGTGATCTTCAGTGGCAACCAGGCTGATAGCGGTGGGGGGATGAGCAATTACAAAAGTAACGTGATCCTGACCCAGGCGACCTTCGACAAAAACGGGGTTACCTGGTACGGCGGTGGGATCGATAATGACCAGAGCTACCTGACCATGACCCAGGTGACTTTCAGCGACAATCACTCTGCTCGTTACGGTGGTGGGATGTACAATGAGGGAGGCAGTCACGTCAATCTCAACCGCGTCGCTCTCACTGGCAACCGGGCTGATATCGCGGGCGGTGGGATGCACACCACTGAGCACAGTCACTTTACCGCTACCAACGTGTTGTTGAGCGGTAATCAGGCGCCTCGCGGCGGCGCCGTTGCCATCACCGATCGTTCCAGTGGCCGGATGGTCAACGTCACTATGGCCGGCAATCGTGCTACCCTCGAAGGGGGTGCCGTCTGCGTCCTCACCTGGAGTCACACCACACTAATCAATGCCATCCTGTGGGGCAACGCCGCCACGACCGGGGCACAGGTACATCTGGCGGCAACCAGCACCGTTACCATCACCACCAGTGATGTGGAGGGCAGTTGGCCCGGCACGGGCAACATCAACGCCAATCCGCTCTTCGTTGCGCCCGTTGCGGCGACGTATGCGCCGACCACAACCGGCAACTATCGGTTGCAAGCCAGCTCGCCGGCAATTGACCAGGGCGACAACGCCGCTGTGCCTGCCGGAGTGACGACCGACCTGGACGGCAAACCACGCATTGTCGGCGCGGCGGTGGACATGGGCGCCTACGAGCGCCAGCGCAGCACCGTCTACTTGCCTGTGGTGCGGCGGTAGTGGAAGAGCAGGGTAGCTAAGCATACAAGGCATGGATGCGCCGGTAGCCACTAACGGGTAACGGGGTCAATGCACAGCCGGAAGCTCCACGGACGCCCAAGGTTCGCACGATCTAGCCCAAGACCCCCCAGCTTGCAAGCAGAGCCGTAACGGTATAGAATTTATCGCCAAATTTGGTTCAGCACGATAGTCGCCCCTACTGGGACAGGGGCAACCTCATTGAGGTAAGATACGTCGTGTCCCCTTGCCACTGTGTGATTTGCTTTGCTTTAGCCATGATGCAGGACGTTCTGCAACAAAGGTGCGAGAGCCATCGCCCCCGGTTCTACGACAAAGCTCTTGTCTCCATAGGGTTTCGGATTGCCCCGGGCATAGAAGGTGCCCAGAGTGAAAGGGTCGTTTGAATCGATGGCGGATTGTGCTCAGTGCTCTTTCCATAAGTGCATATTCAAAAGGAGGGGATCATGAAACGAGAAGGCAGAACTTCGCTCACCCATTTTCTGGCACTGTTTCTAGCATTGACTCTGATGATAGGCATTGGATGGTTCCACGCCATACCGGCACGTGCCCAAACCCCCACTCCGGAGGCCGGTCAAGAAGCTACTGCAATGCCCACAGAACGTCCGCTGGCAACTCCTGATCCCAACAAGCCGCCGCTGATCGTGGGGGCGGTGTTTAATGCCACCGGCTGGATGGCAACGTATGACCAGCTGCCCCGCAGTGCGGCGCTCCTGGCGATCGAGGATATCAACGCCCATGGAGGGGTCATGGGGCGTGAGCTCAAGTTGATCGAGCTGGACGGCAAGACCGATCCGGCGACGGTGGGCAATGCTGCACGCCAGCTGATCAGTCAGGGCGCGGAGGTGATCATCGCCCCTTGTGACTTCGACATCGGTGCGCCTGCCAGCCAGGCAGCTCAGGAAAAAGGCTTGGTAGGCATTTCCACGTGTGCCACCTCGCCGTTGTACAGCTCGAAGGTGCTGGGGGATAAGCAGTTCACCGTCGGCATGTGGAATAATATCATGGGCGCCGCCATGGCCGAGTATGGCTACGAGAAGCTCAACTGGCGCACCGCCTACATCGTCACGGACACCTCTACCGATTATGCCACCTCGCTGGGTGATTATTTCGAGCAGCATTTCACCGGGTTGGGCGGCCGGGTGATCGGGCGCGATACTTTCACTGCGGGCGACCAGGACTTCTCCGCTCAGGTGCAGCGCATTAAAGGGCTTTCCTCGCAGCCTGATGTGCTCTACATCACTGGCACCATGCCAGACCTGGGCATCGTATTGCGCCAGGTGCGCGCGGCAGGGATCACCATTCCGCTGGCAGGCGGCGACACCTATGACGATACCGAGCTCTACAAGACGCTTGGTCCCGACCTAGCTAACGACCTTTACATGGCCACGCACAGCTGGCTGGGACCTGAAGCGGGCGGTGAGATGGCGCGCTTCGTCCAGCTCTACAAAGACAAATATGGCGAACCACCTTCCAGTGCCTTCATCGTCATGGGCTGGGATGTCATCAAGATCATCGCTCAGGCGGTGGAAAAAGCCGGCACCACGGAAGGAGCTGCTCTGGGCAAGGCAATGGAGGAAATGGAGTTCGACCTGCTGAGCGGGAAGCTCAAGTGGTCGGACGCCGAATCGGGCCACCAGCCGCAGAAGGAAGCCGCAATTGTGGTGGTGCAGGGTGGTCAGCCTCAATTCTTGGGCTGGATGCGGCCGACCAATCCGCCGCAACCATAAACGGAGCCCAAGATCCTAATCCAGCTAAAGCGGCAGGGGTGATGACTCGGGACGATGCGCTGACACTGCACATCGAGGAGATCACCAAGGACTTCGTGGGGCTGCGCGCTCTGGAAGATGTCACGCTGCACTTGCAACGCGGTGAGATTCTAGGCTTGATCGGGCCCAACGGCTCGGGCAAGACCACCTTGATCAATGTGGTCACCGGTTTCCTGAAACCGACACGCGGCCGTGTTCGCGTGGGCGAGATGGACATCACGGGCTGGCCGCCCCATCGCATTGCGCACGTTGGGCTGGCGCGCACGTTCCAGACCATCAAGCTGTTCCGCGGATTGACTGTGCTGGAGAATGTGGAAGTGGCGGCTGTCAGCGCTGGGCTGCCGCGGCATCGGGCGCGTGAACAAGCGCTCTGGGCATTAGAGCAAGTGGGGGCAACGCGCCTCGCCACTGTCCCGGCGGGTGCGTTGCCCTACGGCGAAGAGCGACGTGTCGAGATCGCGCGTGCACTGGCCTCTCGACCGATCTTCCTCTTCTTGGACGAGCCAGCAGCGGGCTTGAACGAGCAGGAAAGTGACGCTCTGCTGGAGATGTTGTTGCCCTTGCCGCGAGAGATCGGGTGCGGTGTGTTGATCGTGGATCACGATATGCGCCTCATTATGCGGTTATGCCACCGCCTGCACGTGCTGAATTATGGCCGCACCATTTGCGAAGGGACACCCGCTGAGGTGCGTCACAACCCCGAAGTCATCGCCGCCTACTTGGGAACAAGCCGCCGGGTGTTGCCATGCTAAGCGTTGAAGATGTGCATGCGGGTTATGGCGCGATCATCGCATTGCGGGGTGTGTCGCTGCATGTCAATACAGGCGAGCTGGTAGCGCTGGTGGGTGCGAACGGTGCCGGCAAAAGCACCCTGATGGCCACGATCGCTGGAGTGCTGAGGCCATTTCGTGGCCAAATCACTTTTGAGGGACGCTCACTCCTGGGTTTGTCCCCCGAGGAGATCGTGCGACAAGGCATCGCCCTGGTGCCAGAGGGACGTCGCATCTTCCCCAGCTTGACGGTGGCCGAAAATTTGCGTCTGGGAGCGGCCACCCGCCGTGATCCAGCCGGAGTGCAACGCGACATCGAAGAGATGTGCACGCGCTTTCCGATTCTGGGCAAGCGGTTCCACCAGCCGGGTGGCACCTTGTCAGGTGGTGAGCAACAGCAGCTGGCAATCGCCCGCGCGCTGATGTCACGCCCCCGCTTGCTCATGATGGATGAACCCTCGCTGGGTCTTTCTCCCATCTTGGTAGATGAGGTCTTTGCGATGATCACCCAGCTTCACGCCTCCGGGGTTACCGTTTTGTTGGTGGAGCAGAACGTGGAACGCACGTTGGATATCGCGGATCGTGTATACCTTTTGAACACGGGTCGGGTGGAATGTGAGGGCACCCCAGAACAGCTGCGCCAGCAGGTGGATATCGTGGGCGCATATCTTGGGGATACGCAGGAGAGAAGCTGAGCCGGTGAATGTGCTTCAGGAAGTACTGCAATTCATCATCAATGCCCTGAGCTTGGGAGGGCTGTATGCGCTGATGGCGCTCGGGCTGGTCATCGTGTATGGCATTCTGAGGCTGGTCAATTTCGCCTATGGCGAGTTGGTGATGGTCGCGGGTTACACATTGCTCATGCTGGGTGCCGGACCTATTCCATGGTTAATCGTCGCCGTCATCAGCGTTGGCATGGCGGTGCTCACCAGCTTGCTTCTGGAACGGGTGGCCTTCCGACCGGTGCGCCAGGCTTCTGCTACCACGATGCTGATCACCTCGTTTGCGGTCAGCGCTTTGCTGCAAAATGCCGCGATCCTGTTTGTCTCCCCGCGCGCCAAGGCGGTGGTGACCCCCTCCTTCTTCACCGAGAATTTTCAGGTGGGCAATCTGCTGATTTCCAAGGGAAACCTTGCCAGCCTGGTGGTCAGCCTGCTTCTGCTGGGATTGCTCACATTGTTTCTGCGGCGCACGTTGTTGGGCATTGCCCTGCGTGCCGCAGCGGATGATTTCGTGATGACCCGCCTGGTCGGTATCCGAGCCAATCAGGTGATCGCCACCGCGTTTGCCATTAGCGGCTTCCTGGCCGGTGTGGTGGCGCTGTTCTGGATCGGGCGGTTGGGTTCGGTCGGGCCGTTTGTCGGTTCGACACCGGTTTTGGTTGCCTTTGTGGCTGCCGTTGTGGGCGGCATGGAGAGCTTGACCGGCGCCGTGATCGGCGGTTACCTTTTGGGCACACTCACGGTGGGGTTGCAGCTTGTGTTACCCCAATCCTTGCTGGATTATCGCCAAGCTTTTGTGTTTGCTATCGTGCTGCTGGTGCTCCTTTTCCGCCCACAGGGTCTGGTACGCGGCCGCGCTGTAACAGAACGTGTTTGAACCAGGATGATGCGCATGCAAAGGATGAGTTATCTGGAAAGCTTCGGCAAGTGGTCTACCGGACTGCTCCTCGCTGGTCCGTTAATCGTGCTGGCATTGGTGGTGCATCTCTTCGGGGGAGAGGTGTTGCAGCGCATTCTGACCGTGCTGTTCATCAACCTTTCGATGGTGTTGGGGTTGCAGATTTTCATGGGGAACTCTGGGGTCGTTTCCTTCGCCCCGATTGGCTTCATGGGTATTGGTGCCTATGCCTCGGCGCTCTTCTCTATGTCGCCCCAGGCGAAGGCGATGGCCTTGCGCAATCTTTACTCCTGGTTGGTGCCGATTCAGGTGCCTTTTGTGGTGGCGGTGATCATCGGCGGCTTGATGGCCGCGCTGGTAGCTGCTCTGGTGGGTTATCCGTTGATGCGTCTCTCGGGAGCGGCTGCGGTCATCGCCACCTTCGCTCTGTTGATCATCGTGCATACCGTCTTGATCAACTGGTCTGAAGTCACCAACGGCCCACGCACATTGTTCGGCCTGGAGGCGTATACCACGCTATGGGTGAGTGCAGCGACCGGCATCTTGTTTCTCCTTCTGGCGTTATGGTTTAAAGAGACCCCACTGGGATTGCAGCTGCGGGCCTCGCGTGAGGATGAAGCCGCTGCTGCCAGCGTCGGGATTAACATTGTGTGGGTGCGCTGGGTCGCCTTTGTGTTGGCTGCCTTCGTAACCGGCGTGGCGGGTGCCTTATGGGCACATTTCATCACCTCTTTTTCGCCGCTGGCTTTCTACCTACCCCAGACATTCTTGATCATATCGATGGCCATCATTGGCGGGAGCGCCAGTGTCAGCGGTGCTGTTGTGGGGGCAGTAGCGGTGACGGCGATCTTTGAGGGAGTGCGTGGTGTCGAGAATGCGATCAATATCTCGGCCGTCTTCCCGTTCACTGTCTCCGGACTCACCGAGGTATGCCTTTCGATCGCGATGATTCTCATTTTGATTATGCGTCCTTCGGGCATTCTGGGCTCACGAGAGCTGCGCTTATAGCTACGTGCAGAAAGGCGATGGGTGGTGATGCTCTCTCTGGAAGCAATGTCGGCGCTGGATGCCAAGGTGATCTCCGATGCGATGCGGTTGCGCTTCTACCCGCTCGCGGTGGAACGCGCGCAAGGTTGCCGTGTGTGGGATGTGCAAGGCAAGGCATATCTCGATTTCGCCGCTGGCTGGGCGGTGGTGAACATCGGTTATGGCCATCCCCGCTTTAGGGAGGCGCTCTTGAGCCAACTGGAGCGCACTAACTTCGCCAGTCTGATCTCGGGCATGCATGCCCCGGCGTTGCAGCTGGCCGAAAAGCTGATCGCGCTCACCCCTGGCGACTTTCCCAAGAAGGTTTGGTTTGGCTTCTGCGGTTCGGATGCCAATGAGACAGTAGGCCGACTGCTCCCCATTGCTACGGGCAGGCGTCGCCTGGTGTCCTTTATCGGCGCTTATCACGGTGCCACGGCGACTTCTATGGCGATGTCCGCCCACGCGGCACAGAGTCACTTTATCGGTGGGGGGCACGTGGTCAAAGTGCCCTATCCTCATCCCTACCGATGCCCCTTCGGAGATGACGTGCACGACTGCGCCCAAGCCACCATCCGCTTCCTGGAAGATTATCTCTTCAAGACGATCTGCCCGCCGGATGACGTGGCCGGCATCATCGTAGAGACGATCCAGAGCGATGGCGGCGACATCGTCCCACCCGCCACCTTCCTGCCCATGTTAGCGGACTTGTGTCAGCGCTATGGGATTTATCTCGTCGTGGACGATGTCAAAGTGGGCGTGGGACGCACGGGCCGGATGTTCTCACCGGAACACTTCGGGGTGACACCCGACGTGTTGGTGTTGGGCAAAGCGCTGGGGAATGGTATCCCCTTGAGCGCTGTGGTGGCACGCAAGGAAATCCTCGACGCCGGTATTGGGTTGGCGATCTTCACTACCGCTGGCAATCCGCTGAGCTGTGCTGCCGGTCTAGCAACGCTCGAAGCGATTGAGCAGGAGAAAATGCCAGAAAATGCCGCGCGGGTGGGAACGTACTTGCACCAGCGCTTGTGCGAGTTGCAGGAACGGCATCCGTTGATCGGCGATGTGCGCGGTATGGGCTTGATGCAGGGTGTGGAGCTGGTTCACGACCGTCAAACCAAAGCGCCTGCTGCCCGCGAAGCGGCGAAGGTGGTCTACCGCGCTTTCGAACTGGGGCTGCTGCTCTTTTATGTGGGCATGTTCTCAAACGTGCTGGAAATCACCCCCCCGTTGGTTCTCAGCGAGGCGGAAGTGGATGAGGGTGTGGCTATCCTGGATCAAGCGCTTTCCGATGTGGAGATGGGGCGTGTCAGCGACGAGGTGATTGCGCCTTATGCCGGCTGGTGACCTGAATCCGAAACAGAGAGCGAACAGGGGAGCAACAATAGGTCGGAACGGGAGCGGGTCAAGCACTTCTTGCGCTCCAAAGCCGAACAAACCAGCTGAGTGGTATACCATTTCTACGAAATCTATTCTCACGGGAGCAAAACGGTGAATACAGCGGAAATCCTTCAGCGCCTTACAGAAGACAATATTCAATATTTATGGGTCATCTATCACGATTACAGCGGCCGTTCGTGTGCCAAAGCGGTGCCACCGCATCGCTTTGCCACCGTCTTCGAGCGCGGCATCGTCTTTGCGCGCGCCAACGTGGACTTCAACTTGCTCGATCATATGGCGCCTGGCAGTGCCTTCACTGCCGAAACGGGTGATGTGCTGGCAGTGGGCGACCCGGCGAGCTACGCTCCGCTTCCTTATCGCCAGGCCAGCGGTCGCGTACACGCTTTCCTGCGGGATATGGACGGCAGCGAGTGGCCGGGATGTCCGCGCACCCGCCTCGACCATATGGTGCGCGCGTATGCCCAACGTGGCCTGACCATCCGGGTGGGCTTTGAGCCTGAGTTTATGCTGTTCCGGCGCACTGAAGAGGGTGAATACGTCACTTCGGATCGCGATGGGATGTTCACCGTGGCGGGATTGGACCGCCACTACGCCCTGTGGCTGGAGGTGATGGAGACGCTCAAAACGATGGGGGTGCAGCTGGAACAGCTGGGTAAGGAATACGGTCCAGGCCAGTATGAAGCGACCCCCGTGTCCACGGGACCGTTTAAGGCGGTCGATGACTACTTGACTTTTAAGGAGGTGGTGCGTGCGCTGGCACGCCAGGCGGGTTGGATTGCCAGCTTTATGCCCAAGCCCTACGCCCACATGCCTGGCAGCGGATTGCACGTGCATATGAGCTTGTGGGATGCGGAGGGGAAGCGTGACCTGAGCTGTGGCGAGCGGCCGGAGGAACCCTTATCACAGTTGGGGAGACATTTTCTGGGGGGCTTGTTGGCGCATGCGGCGGCCCTCACAGCGGTAGGGGCGCCCATTGTCAACTCCTACAAGCGTTTATTGCCCGGCTCTTGGTCGCCTGCTCACATCTGTTGGGGCGTGGGCAGCCGTGCGGCACTGGTGCGCATTCCGGGCATGGGGGCACGCCGCCATCTCGAATTCCGCTCCGGCGACAATGCCTGTAATCCCTACATGTTCTTGACTGCACTGTTAGCGGCAGGACTGGATGGCATTGAGCAGCAGATCGAGCCGCCGCCTGCCGTGACCGACGACGTGGGGGCATTGACAGACGAGCAGGCACGTGCCAGAGGACTGGCGTTGCTGCCGCGTTCGCTGGACGAAGCGCTGAGTGCCTTGGAAGCGGATCCCGTCGTGACGGCTGCTTTGGGGCCGGTCATCACCAGCGAGTTCATCAAGGTCAAACGTTCCGAGTTGACCGACTACAACCTGCACGTGCATCCTTGGGAGCGTCACCTCTACCTGGAGTCTATCTGATGATCGACACAGCGGAGCTGCCCGTCGTCGACGTACATTGTCATCCTTTCCTCAACGCCGGCGCGCTCACCCCGGAACAATTTGTGGACCTGGCCTCTTTCCCGGGTGGGGGGGTCAGCTACATGGCCCAAGCAGGTCTGCCGGTGGACGAAGCGCTGATCCGCGAGATCCAGACCATTCGGCGCAATGTGGTGTATATGCGTTATCTGGTGCGTCAGATGGCCCGTTTCCTCGGCTGTGCGCCTGGGTTGGAGGAAGTGGTAGCGGCGCGCAATCGGGCGGTGACAGACGACTACAAAGACTACGTGCGTCGCCTCTTTGCTGCATGTCATCTCACCGCATTGGTGGCTGACTTCGGGTATCCACAGCCCCCCTTGAGTATGCCCGCTTTCCAGCAGGACATGCCGGTGCCGGTGGTGCCTATCTATCGCATTGAGCCCCTGATTGTCGATTTGCTGAAGGCGGAGCTTGGATGGGATGAGTTTCGCCGTCGCTATGACGAGGCGATTGCCCATGCCCTGGAGCGGGATGGTTATCGTGGTCTGAAGTCCATCATTGCCTATCGCACCGGGTTGGACATTTCGCCGCTCAGCCGCACACCCGATCAGGGCATGCAGGCGTTGGACGCCATTCGACGTGGCACCGGGGGCGGTGCTGTGAAAAAGTTACGGGATCACCTGTTGTGCCGGGCGCTCGAGCTGTGTATCGAGTACAACGTACCGATGCAGATTCACACCGGGGTAGGGGATTATGAGATCAACATGCCCGACTGTCGCCCCGCCCTTTTGATGGAGCTTCTGCGCTTCCCCGCCTTCCGCGCCTGTACCGTGATACTGGTGCATGCCGGCTATCCCTACTGCGCTGAGGCGGGATATATCGCTGGCATGCTGCCTCGGGTGTATTGTGACGTTTCGGAAGGAATACCCTTTGCGGGAGGCGGGGCGCGGCGCATCTACGCGGAAGTCCTGGAGATGGCGCCCATCTCCAAGATCGTTTACGGTTCGGATGGACTGGCATTACCCGAGATCCACTATGTTTCTGTACTGCTAGGTAAGCAGGCGTTGGCTGCGGCGCTGCAGGAATTGGTGGATGGCGATCTGCTTTCACCCCAAGAAGCCCATGAGGCAGCCCGCCTCATCCTGGCCGATACAGCACGGCAACTATACGGAGTGAGCACAAACTGAAAAGGCGCTGAAGTTTCGCCCTTTCGATCTCACTGGAGAGCACGCTTTCCCGATCCTCGTGCATTATTAGCAGCAAAGGTTGGCATACTGGGACCGTCCAGCCTTTCCGGGATAACGGGTCTGGTTTATCTCTTTGTTATAGTACCTCTTTCCCATTCAAGAGCACGGTTGTCTATGTTACACTCGCTGTAGGGCGCCTTTGAGAGCAGTGCTGCCCGATCCGGATCTGGTCTCTCGGGGCTGGGTTTGCATTGTGTAATCGAAGGGCAGTCGACGTTGAATAGTCAACCAGTGGTCAAGGTGGAGCACCTTTTGTCTGCTATGCTGAGCAGTGCTTGTGGTATAGCGGAAGATGGGTGGATGGCGCTTAGGGAGATCAACCGGAGTACCTAGAGAATGGCTAAGGGTGGAAAAGCGCGACAGGATGGCTTGGACGATGTATTCTGCACCATTCGGCGTTCTGCCATATCCGTTCTCCTGTGCATTGGACTTCTCTGGATGAGCCCGGCCGCGGAAGCGCGGGCCGATGGGCCTCTCACGGAGCAGGCAAATCCCGCATTTCAGAAGGGTGTTTCCTTTGCTGCTTGGTGGTCGGGTGTCTATCGCACCCAGGGCGCTGAGGTGGCGCTCCAGGCACTGCGCGCTACCGGCGCCAACTGGATTGCTCTCATTGTGACTGGTCATCAAGATGGCATTGCTGCGACCACTATTGACCGCACGCATCCCTCGACCCCAACCGACGAGGATCTTATCCATGCGATTCATCTGGCGCATCGCATGGGGCTGAAGGTGATGCTGAAGCCCCATGTGGATCTCTTCAACGAAGTGCCGGGTGGGCCGTGGCGCGGCGATATCGGCAAGGCGTTCACCACCGAAACTCAGTGGGCAGCCTGGTTTAATGCCTATCGGGAGTTTATCAATCATTATGCCGCCTTGGCCCAGGCACACGGAGTCGAGCAGTTTTGTATCGGCACCGAATTGCTGGGTACCACGCATCGTGCTAGCGACTGGCGTGCCGTGGCAGCCGGTGTGCGAGCTATCTACAAGGGGCCTATCGTTTATGCGGCCCTTAAAGAGGGTGAGGAGGTCTCTATCACCTGGTGGGATGCAGTGGACTACATTGGTGTGGATGGCTACTATCCACTGAATCCCAACCCAGGCGTTCATCCTACTGTGGAGCAGCTGGAAGCTGCCTGGACGGGTCCCAAGGCGATTTTGGCGGAGTTATCGGCGAAATATCGCAAGCCGATCTTGCTGACCGAGATCGGTTATCGTAGCCGTCACGGGTGTACAGTGAAGCCATGGGATTCTTGGGAGACCTCTCAGCTCGACATGGAGGAACAAGCGAACGCCTACGAAGCGGCATTTCGACAATTGTTTAACGAGCCGTGGTTGGCAGGGATGTTCTGGTGGATGTGGTCGGCGGATCCGTTTGAGAGCGGTCCGTGCGACATGGGATATACGCCTGCTGAAAAGCCGGCCGAGGATATCCTGCGACGCTGGTATGGTGCGCCACCGCGTCCTGTCGAGCCGACACGGGTGCCCGATTACGTCACCCAGTTGCCCATCTACAATGGCGCCCTGGCGAGCAATTGGCAGAACTGGTCGTGGGGTATCAGCGCTTTGGAGATGGGAGCTGAGCCACTATCTCCAGAAGGCACACTATCTGTTGCATTGACCGTACAACCTTATGGGGCTCTCTCGCTGTGGCACTCACCGCCGCACGATGTGAGCCCCTACTATTGGCTGGAGTTCTACGTGCGCAGTGCCAACAGCACCTCGCCGCGCTTGACGGTCTTTCTGAGCGACGAGAATGGCGCGGAAGGGCTGCGCGTGCCGGTAAACGACTGTCGCCACATCAGTGGAGGCAATATCACCGCCGAATGGAAGCTGGCACGCCTGCGTCTGAGCGACCTGAACCGCTTGGGCAGACGCATCACGCGGGTGAGCATCCAGGAACAGGGGGGCCAGAACGCCTCGCTTTACCTCGCCAATTTGCGCTTCGTGGCCGCCAGGGAGCCAGACTACCAGATCATGCTGCCGGTCATCGCACGCTGACGTGTCCGTGTGCTCAAGGCTACTCTATCTTCTCGAACACCTCAATGGGCTGGCTGTTGCCGGTCTGCGTTGGAAAAGTGGCGATCAAACGATAACCACGCCGTAACGCGGGCAAAACCGCTTGATCCAGCTCCTTGGTGACGTTGTAGTCGAAAACAACGTAATCAAAGCGTTGCTGCGCAATGGCACGCTCGTACAACGCTGCATCGGATCCTCTTCCCGTTTCGTCCTGATAGTACCAGGTGTCCCATACCTGTGCCGGAATGTGGCCTGGTGTGCCGTGCGCGATCAAGTAATAGCGTCCCACCGCTCCCTCTTCCATTAGGATCACATCCCCATCGCTCACCCGATTGCGTAGAAAGGCCATCAACGGACTGGTTTCGGGCCAATAGCTGCGCAAGCCTGGCAATACTTTCTGCCCTTCCAAGCCAAGGTGACTGAGGAGGGCGATGCTCAGCATCAACGCTGCAGCCACTGCGGCACGTCGTGCCGCTTTTGCTTCCCATCCACGTGCTAGCGTGACCAAACCCCCGCCGGCGAGGATAGCCAGGCTGACCATGATATAAACCGTCTGTGGCACCAAGCGGGTAGCGTCCTGGCTGTACCATTGGTGCGCGATCAGGATAAATGCGAGCAGCCACAGCCAGCCGGCAAACAGCCGCCGCCCAGATCGATCAAAGGCGAGCAGCCCAGCCAGGAAAGGAGCCCACAAGTAATCGCGTAGTGGTTTGACGAAATCCCACGTGATAAGGGGTTGTGGCAGGTGAGAGGTGAGCACGTGCGCTTGCCATAGTTGCGATAATTCGACGCGATAATACCATCCATACCCGATTAACAGCAGAAACGGAAGCCACAGGGACACCAGCCATCCCCAGCGCATCGGATGTGGCCAGGTGTCATCGGGCGTTTTGCCACGCCGTATCTGGGCAATCGCTCCAGTGAGGGTGAGATATACTAGGGTGCCTGCTGCAACCATCAGGAGTATATAGTTGGTCAATACCGCACCCACCATGGCTAGGCTGCCCAGCGGCAACAGCCAGGCGCGTCCGCGTAGAGTGGCAATTGTCCACAAGTACAGTGCCAGGCACAGTAGGAAGATGGCCAAGCTGTCGTGCGAAGCAAATGTGCTGAGATGAATGGCCGGTCCGTAAACAGCTAGGACAACGCCTGCCAATATGCCCGCTGGGACACCAAAGGCGCTCCGCGCGGTCAACGCTACTAACGACACGCTCAACACACCCCATACGCTGTTGAGCGCTCGCGCAGCGATGAGTCCACCCCACATATCGACCCAGCCCAGCGGCAGCATGCCCATGTAGGGCCAGGTGGGTTGATAAGCCATGGTGTGGACTTCCTGTCCCTGGAGCAGCAACCAACCGTTGAAAAGGTTGCTCGCTTCATCCACGGACGCGCTGCGATAGTCCCAATTCCAGCGCAGCAGGGCAGCGAGGATCATGAGTAAGAGGACAGCTGGGATCTCAAGCCAGCGCAGCCGGTATGCTCGGGCCATACGATACACTCTTGACCCTCGTTGCACCACTTAGATCGCCCAGCTCGATGGAGCGTCCCTGTTCGAAGTGGCGATCGGTCCTGTTGGGGCAAGGGGGCAATCCTGAAAGAGCGCCTCACCGGAGAGATCAGGTTCGCCGATGGCCGGGTTGACGTCGACGCGTACAACCATGCCGCAAGCCAAACAGTGTGCTTCAAAAATGGAATAACCCTCGCGCCAGCGTGTGAAAGAGCTCAATTCGGCATGCTTATGTGCCTGTGCCCGTTGATAGGCTTCTTCCATCAATGCCTTTCGCTCCTGAAGGCAATAGCTCAAGTCACGGCACGCGCCTAGATGGAACGCGACGCATTCCTTACAAAGCCCCATCGGTGCCTATCCCCCTTTCGGTTTGACAGTGCTTTGATTGGTGACATATTTGTCTCGCTTACCTACCAGAAGTAAGGATCGCTGATTGCCTCTCGGAATGCCTGCAGTGCTGCTGGGCTGGAGGTCACCGACCAATTGATAGCCGGCCACTCGCGGTCGGACCGGATCTCCACCAACAGGACACCGACCACCATAGGATAGTGGGTCTTAAAAGAGGCGAAACAATTACGCAACCATTGTGCCTTGTTGCCTCCCTGTTCGGCGGACGCCAGCTCAGTCAAAATAATGGGCTTGTTCCATTGCAGGGCGGCTTGATATTCCGGGGCGAACATCTCGTCGAACGTGCGCCATTTCGCCCACTGCTCATCCGGCACGGTGCCGTGATTGAGCTCGGTCGTGCCAATATAGTCCACGACGTCATCGCCCGGATAATATTGTGCGGCCCACTTGTGCAGCCACATCGCACTCCACAGGTGGGTCACATTGGTGGCACCCTCTTCACGGAAGAGAGTGACAATATGACGAAAGGCAGCCCTGAAGTTCTCCGGATCACCCTGCCATGGATACCAGGAACGCACTCCCGGTTCGGTGCTCTGCTCGTGAGCGAAGCGCAGAATGATCGGCACACCGGTGTCCCGCGCATCGCGTGCCCAGCTGCGAATGTACTCATCGTGTTTTCCCGCTGCGATGGTCTCCAGGGCGTACTCTGGTTGCACGGTTAGCCGGTCGTCGAAGGCGCGCTTCCATGGTTCCCAGGTGATCACCGGCGTGTAGCCTTTCATGGAAGCTAACTTTACATAATCGTTATGGAAGCTTGCATCCGAGTCGCCCCATGCCTGGAACCATAATGCCAGGCGCATCGGGTGATTGACCAGCAGTCCGAGGCGATCCAGGGCGGCGAAGTTGTCGTATGGGATCTCTTGAGTGAAGGCGCCCACCGCCACGCGACCGATTGAGATCGGAGGCGTCGGTGTCTGTGCTGCTATCGGCATCCCCAATCCCAGGCACAAAGTAACCCAGCTTATAACATATAACCAGAGAACTCTCTTCCAATGTGTTCGATTCATCCTGCTATCCTGTCTCTGTAAGCATCTAGTATCCCTCTTCTAGTCGGATACTGCGCAACCCAGATTTATCCTTCTTGCTTGGCAATCACAGGAAACCACACCTTATTGGGTTGCATATCATGGTGAGAGTACAGGGCGACACAGCGCCTGTTCTGAAGCGGACCTATGCCGCCTTGACCAGGGATGCCGTTATCCGTCACCGTCAGGCATAACTCCAGCCAGTACATTTCCCCACCACCATGTTCTGGATAGACAAAGCTGCCACTTGTTCCTGTCGCGCGGAATTGGTCGGGGTGCACGTGGTCCTCGTGGTGTAGCAGACCTGTCCATAGCAGCCGCGTATCATCCAGGGTGCCATCCTCGGGGTCGTTTGCCTCACCGGAGAAGGGAACGTTCTTGCCAGCGTAGTACGTAGTGCCCGACAGCGGCGTGGTGATGGATGCCTGCGGCGGACGGTTGCCCGCCACCACCTGCACGGTGGTACTATCGGGTGCGCCGAGTACATCAGTGACCGTCATCACGGCGGTGTAAACGCCTGGTGTGTTATAAGTATGGGTGATCGTCGCCAATGCGCCTGTGTCTGTGAGGACGCCATCGCCGAAATCCCAGGTGAAGGTGATGCTCTGCGCCTCCGGGTCGTGAGAGCCTCCCGCCGAAAAGGTGACGGTCAGGAGCAGCGTGCCATACAACGGCATCGCGCTGAGATGGGCAACCGGTGGCAGGTTGCCCTCTGTATAGCGAATGCGCCGCACCTGGCCAGGGCCGGTGCCGTTCAGCACTACATAGTACAGATCGCCGTCGTGGGGATTCAGCGCCAGGTCCACCGGACCGGCAAATTGCCCCACCATATCAGATACTCCTTCGCCCAGCGTGCCGACCTGTGGCGGCGCTCCATCCAGAGTCAGATACTTGATCCAGTCCTGGTCGCCCGAATAGTCGAAGATGAACAGCTTGTTGTGGTACTCCGGCGGATAGGAGAGATTGGCGCCCGTATAGACCGGGCCAGCCATAGCAGATGCGTCATGTTGCGCATTGTCATACCAGTGTGGATAAGCGTAATAGGGTGGCTCAACTGGCCCAAGGGTGCCACTATACACCGCCTGGCACTGCATCGCCGTGACTGGATTCTTTTCGTAGCTTTCCTCGGGTCCATTGTACAAGCCCTGGTGCTCGTTACCCTCCCAACACGGCCAGCCGAAATTCTTGCCACGGCCAGTGTTGATCTCCTCCCATGAGAACCAACCCACGTTGCCATGATACGGTTCATTGGTGGTAGGATCGACTTTCATGCGGAAGGGGTTGCGCAAGCCAGTGGCATATACCTTGCAACGGTTCTTGTCTATATTGGTGGGACTGTCGCACCACGGGTTGTCTGCATATCCATTACCGGTGTCGGGATCGATGCGCAAAATCTTGCCCGCCAGGCTGTTCACATCATAAGCGCGTAATGCTCGCGGGTCCACCACGACAAAGCGCGCTCCATCACCCACACTAACAAACAACGAACGGTCGGTGCCGAAGGCCACCGAGCCAATAGTATGAGAAGCGCTGTCGGCGGGAATGCAATCCTCCACCGGCACACCACTATCCTCGCACGAAGTATGGGGTCCACCACCGTCCGGATCATCCGCGGCACCGATATTGGCATAAGTGCTATTCTTGCCCAGGATCACCTCCTTGGTAGCGAGATCGGCTGTATCCCCATTCGCTTTGACGCGCACCAAGCGTGCCACACGCTGGCCATCGCCATCCGAACCATCGGCCGAGTTAGGCGCACCTGGCAGTTCAGGTGGATCGTAAGCATAAAGCAGGTAGATGTACCGGTTGTTATCAAATTGTGGATCCACCGCCAAGCTCAGCAGTCCGCGGTCAGCTACGTCGTTCACTTCGTTCGAGAGGTCGACGAAAGGTGTCGGCAACAGCTGGCCATTCTTGTAGACCAGTATCTTGCCCTCTTTGAGTGCGATCAACATCCGACCATCAGGTGTCCAGGCGATGGCGGTCGGGTTGGTCAGACCACCCACTACCTGCTGGCTGTAGAGGCCGGGTGACCAAGTCGTCGCCGCAGAGGTATCACCGCTGTGTAACATTGCAATAATCGATAAGACAAAACACACCGCCAGCAATACGGGCAGTGTCACTACCCACAGCCTCTTTAAGCTTACAACTAAGCCCATCTCTCATTCCCATCTCTCTCTCGCTAAAAAACGCCTTAGAGTCTCTCAGAATAACTTTGTGAGCATTCTTAACACCGCCGAGCTCTTTGAATACCGACGTATCTGTTCCTTCAGCAGCGCTTGAAAGTCCATACCGTGCCAGGCATTGCGCGTGATTCGGCTCAACGCCAGGATGAAGAAAGCTGCCCAGAAAAGACTACCCAAGTCGGCGTTGCGTAATACAGAATAAACGGCCAGGTGGTAGCCACTCGCAGCCACCAATGTGAGGAGCAGCGTGCTTTGCAACAAAGTTTCACGCCAGTAGAGCGAGTGAACATGCTCCTTGCGTGTTACACGGTAACCTGGCTTGTGCTGTGGCCCATAGCGCAGCGTGATCCAGAGCGCTTTCAAGTAGAGTGGGGCCATACCGATCATCATCTCCCGGAACCGCCACAGATCTTCATAGCGCAGTCCATCCGCCAATGCTACCAGTGTGAGCTCCATTGCGGCCACATAGGGCCACAGATGGAGCGCATACTCGATCGGGGTGCTGTAAATGGGGTAGATCCCAAAGCCCAATGAAATAGCGGGGATCACAGTGAAGAGCAACATAGGCAGGCTCAGCAGATAGAAGAGCCCTATCTCCAGAAAAGAGAACCTCTGCCAGAAGCTCAACCCGCGCTTATCACCCCAGAACATCAAGCGGAGCGTGTCGATGGCCCAGGTGCCACGCTGTTTGAAAAGATTGGGAATATCCTCGGGCGCTGTCTGGGCAATTGCTCCCACAATGGGCAGATAGATCCCACGCCAACCACGTCGCAACGCTTCAACACCCGATTGTAAATCCTCCACCAGATTCCAATCCGGAAATCCGCCGATGTCTCGCAGGGCAGCCAGCCGCCACACCACACCCGAGCCGCATGGGAAAACCGAGTTGGTGGCGTTCTTGGACAGCATCAGCCGCCGATAGAAGAGCGGCTCCAAATTGCCGAACGGGTCGCCAGGGCTGACACGCGCCTGTTTGATGGTCTGTACATAGGCAGCATGGGGATTGGCTAGCAGCTGACCGGTCGTCTGGCGCAGAAATTTGGCATCACCTACCAAGTCATCTGCATCGCGCGTCTCGATGAAAGTGATTGCTTCAGGGGCGTGTTGGTTGATCGCGTCCAACACCGAGTTGAGATTGCCCGCCTTGCCGTCGCCACGACGTCTCGGGTTGCCACGTCGTGGTGGCTCATGATAAACGACCGCCGCATCGGGGTATGCGTGCTTGAGACGTTCCACTACCTCGCGGACACTTAAGCGGTGAGAGTCATCGCTGATGACCAGTTTGATCTTGTCGCGTGGATAATCTTGCTCCAAGACCGAGCGGGCGGTCTCATATAGCATAGTCGGTGGTTCACCATAGGTCGGGATCACCACCAGGACAGTGGGCTCCTGACCTACTGGTACTTCGTACGCGATGGGCACCTGTCGGCGCCAGTTGGTCATCACGGCAATCAGCATCAACACCGCTGCCAGTGTGACCGAGAGGGCGAACGGCACTGCCAGCCATGGTGCTGCCCAGTTTAGGTTGGCATACACCCATGGCAGGTACCACAAAGTGGCCAATACCAGGATGATACCTGTCAGTCTAATTTTCCAGCTGCTAATGTCGCGCAAAGAGTCACTCCTGCAAGTGGTTTCGCCAGATCACGATTTTGACCGGCACGACCACATAATCAAAGCCGAAGTTCAACATACTGACCGAGCTCAGCGTCGAGAACACCTCACGGAAGGTGCGACATTGCTTCAGCTCTTCCAGGACATCTGGCGGCCAGCGCGGCGTGTAATCTGATTCAACAAACCAATGATAATTGCATAGAGGCATGCCGGCTTCTTCACGGCTGTAGATGTCGATGACGTCCTGAGGCTGATGGATGCGTCCCGTCATGTACAAATACATCGTGTACGGCCAGGAATCGTTGATCAACAACTTGTCCCCTGGCTTTACATGCTCGGTCAGATACGCTGCCGCGGTGCGCACATCTGGCCAGACGTGATCGAGCTGTTGCCACTGGATAGCGCCCACCATAACGAGAGCGGCGCAGATGGCAATCACCGCAGCGCGATGCCAGCGCGCCCATAGCCTGCTCAGCGCCAATCCGATGAGCGGATAGCCGAACAGAAAGCCGAACACCACGTGTTTCGAAAGTCCCACGACGAAAGCTTGCCACAAATGGTAAGCAGGCCACATCACTAGACTTGCCAACAGCACAGTAGCTAACAAAGGTCGATCCCGTGCCATCAACCATCCCAGCAGTGCCAGCACGATGGGAAGCCCACCAAAGTAGATTACGCTAGATGTGAGCACCAGTGGCGGTTGGCGCAATAGTTCTTGGGGCGCTAAATATGGACCTAGCTGACTGAGCGGCGCACGCAGGGGGATGTAGAAGATCAGCAAGACCGCCACGGCGACGAATCCGAAGATTGCTATGTCCATCACCGCTCTGGCACGGCGTAAGGCAAGCATCAGCCCAGCGAGCGATAGGAACATCGCTGCGGTAGGGTACTTGGAGAAGAGTGCGAAGACATAAGTGAGGGCAGCCAGCACAAGCCATACGCGATGATCACGCCGATGCAACTTCGTGATGGCCCAGAAGCTTACCGCGATGCCGGCCAGTGCGGGCACATCATAGACCCCCAGGTGAGCCAGTGCCAGGAGTGGTCCGCTAAGCGCCAATGCCAGAGCGGTCCAGAAAGCGACCGCTTCGCCAAACAGGTTGCGCGTGGCCAGCAGCGTGGCGATGAACGCAATCGTGACAAAGATCGTCGCAACAGCGCGGGCACCGATCAGCCCTCCCACGTTATAACCCAGCGCGGCAAAGGTGGGCCATAGCATGCTGCCGGCAAACCAGGAGAGGTAATTGTCGCTGGCAGCATAACCTTCTAATGCCCGCTGGCCCGCTGTGATGTAGATGCCCTCGTCAAAGAAGGGACCATTGTAGTCGAGGGTAGCCATGCAGAGGGCAAGCCACAACCCCACCACCAACCAGGTAGCCATCCAATAGCGTCGCGCCGTGAGTGCGTCCAAATTGTCCTCTTTTCAGCTCGAGCCTGAACCGTGCTCAGTCACCCGTTCCACTTTTAACAGGTTTGTCGTTCCGGGCACCCCCAACGGCGTGCCCGCCAGCACCACAATGACATCATCGCGACGCACCAATTGGCAGCGCTGGGCTTCCTCCAGAGCTTTTGTGCTCACCCTGGTCAGATCGTGTAATGGGCTACATATTAACGGGGTGACACCCCAGCTGAGCATCAGTCGCCGCTGCGTAACAGGCGAGGGAGTGAGAGCCAGGATCGGCGCCGGCGGCCGATGACGACAGAGGCGGCGCGCCGTGCTGCCCGATTGCGTATAGGTGACGATGGCAGATGCCTTGAGGTCACAAGCCGCGATGTGACCCAGACGCGCAATGGTCGCATCGACATCGCCGGGCGGTGGCAGCTCGGGCGGGCGTGCCACCTCTCCGGTCAACCAGGCCGCTTCAGCCCGTGTGGCAATTGTGGCCATTGTGGCAACGCTCTCCGCCGGATAGCGCCCCAACGCTGTCTCGCCGGAGAGCATCAGCGCGTCCGTGCCATCGAACACCGCATTCGCCACATCGGTGGCTTCCGCGCGGGTCGGGTGATCGCGTTCAATCATCGACTCCAACATCTGGGTGGCCGTGATGACCGGCACGGCGGCAGCACGACACCGCGCAATAATGTGCTTCTGGGCTATTGGCACCTCCTGGAAGCTCATCTCCAGCGCCAGGTCGCCGCGGGCCACCATCACGCCATATGCTTCGTGCACGATGGCGTCCAGGTCGTCCAAAGCGCCCTTCTTCTCGATCTTGGCGATCACCGGGATATCGCTGCCCCGTTCTTGTAGCAGACGCTTGAGCGCGCGCACGTCCTCAACACATTGTACAAAGGAAAGTGCCAGGAAATCGATCCCTTGCTCCACGGCGAAAAGGACATCTTCCTTGTCCTTTTCGGTCAGCGCGGGCAGGCTGACGCGAATGCCAGGTAAATTGATACCGCGCCGGCTGGCGATGCTGCCACCTTCGAGTACTACGCAATGGATGTCGCGCTCCGGCGTGATGCGCTGCACCTGTAATACCACATCGCCATCGTCGATCAACAGGCGGTTGCCTGGCTGCAGATCGTCCGCCAGTCCAGGAAAGGAGACTGAAATGCGTTGCGCATTGCCCACCACCGTCTCTGGCGTGAGCACGATGCTCTGGCCACTGGCCAGTTGGATCTGTCCCTCCGCAACCTCTCCCACGCGAATGCGCGGCCCGCGCAAATCGCCCAGAATTGCCACCGGAACGTCCAGCTCCTCACTAAGTCGGCGCAAGGTGCTGATAACGGCTGCATGGCTCTCTGGACTGCCGTGAGAAAAATTAAGGCGGGCCACGTCCATGCCCGCCAGGATCATCCGACGTAGTATCTCCGGCCTGTCACTTGCAGGTCCGATAGTAGCGACGATCTTCGTACGTTTGCGCGGGCGATCCGTGCATTGATGGAACACCATCTCCTGTGCTCTTTCTCGTTGCGATTCAAACTGGATTGTAGCAGCTATACCTCAGCGCGTCAAAATATGATATTCAGATTTATAAAATAAACTATTTAAGGAAATTTGCTGAATGTTCCCATCAACTCAGCCTGTGCCAGCACATGACCCTTCATTGCCTCTAAGAGCTGCTGTTTGGTAGCGCCAGGTGGCAAACTGAGTGTGGTGTCGAGCGCGTAGAGCTTGAAGAAATAACGATGGGTGCCTGAAGGAGGGCACGGGCCGCGATAACCGGTCTGACGCCAGCCATTCAGTCCCTGGCGACTACCATCCGGTAACTGACCATCCGTGGGCATCCCCTCAGGCAGAGAACGCGCTGTAGCGGGCAAGTTGTAGATCAGCCAATGTACCCAGTCACCCGCCGGTGCATCCGGGTCGTCGCAGATGAGCGCGAAACTTTGGGTGCCCGCGGGTGGGTCGCTCCAGCTGAGGGGGGGCGAGATATCCTTGCCACGGCAGGTATATTGTGCCGGGATGGGTTGACCATGTGCAAAAGCACTGCTGGTTAATTGAAAAGCCATCGTTGCACCTCCTTGTTCAAATGGCACCGTGGGAGTTGGCGTCTGAAGCGGCACCAACTGACACGCGACCAAGATCAACGCAGTCCCAAGACCTACGATCAACCAACCTGGATGGCTCATCGTTGTGCTCGCCTCCTGATAAAACAACAACCCACCGAGAAGGACACGGGAAAAATCTCCGTTATCCTATGCTATTTTAGGAGCTCGGCTCAAATTCTATCACTCTATCTCGTCCAAAAGGCGACGCACGCCCAGAGGGATCAGGTCACCCGCTACACCGCTGCCTTGCACATCCATCCCCACCAAATACAGGCCAGGTACAGGGGTGCGTGTCTCCAGACGTTGTTGGCCTGTCTGCCCAAAAATCTGGGCAGTTTCCGTGCCCGGCCAACCATCGGTGAAAAACATGGGCAAGAGCCATGCCAGCACGGTATCGAGATTGGGAAACAGTCTATGTAAGTCGTTGAGAGCCAGTGCGAGCTCAGCTTTGCGGTCGGCGCTGTGGAGAGGTAGGAAGGCATCATAAAGATGCAGGCCATCCCGGCTGAGGGAGGGATCAAAACGGGTCGGCGAAAAGATGCCCGCCACGCGCTGACAACCCGGCGTCATCAGGATGGGGGCATCTTCGAAGAGAGGTTCGCGTGTGGCAAAGAAGATCGCAGCGCACTCCACCCCTTTGAGAGACTGCAGCCGCGTTCGATAGGCTGGCGGCACATTGTCGCTGCCGAGAAGTCGGATCAGAGCGGATGGACCGGCATTGTGTACCACGATATTGCCGGTGATCTGCCGTCCATCCGCCAGCTCGATCCCACGTGCCTCCCCCTGTGTTAATAGGATGCGCTGCACACGGCTGCCGAGGTATAGCTCTCCACCGTGCACCTTCAACGTGTGCACCAGTGCCTCAATAATTGCCGCCACTCCTCCCGCCGGCATAGCAAAGTCAGTCCCCGCTGCGGCGCTATCCAGCACGATTTGGATAAACTCACGAGCCGGCATCGCCTGACTGCTCACCCCTGAAGCTGTAATCGCCACGGCGTCCACGACCGCCAGTAGGTCGTTGTCCGGACAGAAGCTGGCTATGTAATCATGCGCACTCACGTCCCCAGGCACGCTCCGCCGTCCACGGACAACCGCACGCATCCAGGCGCGATATACCTCGGATGGCAACATTTGCTGTAATGATGCATAGTGTCGGCCATCCGGAAAGCGTATCGCATATTGTTCGCGTAGCCCTATATCGCGCAGAGAGACATAGCGCACGCTGTCCCCTTCCGGATTCTGACCGATGCCCAGTTCGGCCAGAAAGCGCCCGATGTGGCTCTTGGGGCCTAAGCTCGTCCACGCAGCAGTGGTCACAGCGCTGCCGCGGTAGGAAAGCTCAGTGTAACGCCCTCCAGGAAAACTCAATTGCTCGAACACCGCGACACGACGCCCTCGACGCGCTAATGCAGCCGCTGTCATCAATCCCCCGATCCCCGCGCCGATGATCAGCACATCATAGTGTGGGGCTATGTTGTGTCGCAGTGGACGGAGTTCCTTGTCCGGCACGAAACAACGATGCGGGCAAGCATAGTAGCACATGTTGCAATCCGTACACCGCTCAGGGAGCAAATAGGCCCAGCCATCTGTCGCTAGCGCGTTCTGAGGGCAGACCATGACACAATAGGCACATCCTGAACAGCATTCACGCAACAGTCGCATCGGGGGTTCACCTACTGCGGTTTGCTCGCGACCAACACGTGCCAGTCGCCACGCTGAACGGTTTTGCCGTCTTGATTGATCACGCTCACGTCGAAAATCACCAGCCCGCCTCCCAGACGTGCCATCGGCTTTGTCTCTCGGCACACCGCTTTAACGTGAACCGTATCGCCGATGAAGACGGGCAGGCTGAACTTCCAGGACAGTTCACGGAAGGCGAGCGCGGTGCCCTCGATAAAGCCCAGACGCGCTGCCAGTCCGGTGGCAATCGAAAGCACCAACATACCATGGGCGATGCGCTTCCCGTAGGGGGTCGTGCGGGCGAATTCTTCATCTGTGTGCAGCTGGGTGTAATCGCCCGAAAGCCCGGCAAACATCACCACATCCGCTTCGGTGATCGTGCGTGCTGGGCTGATTTGCTCTTTGCCGACTTCAAATTCTTCGAAATACAGCCCACGTGGCCTCATAGGATACCTCCATCAAGCAAGATGTCAATGATCTATAGGGATTGATCGCCCAACCTCTCACATCGCCAATGCATCATACAGGCAATCCAGGCTGAGAGTTTGGCAGACCGAGTCGTTGTGTTGGAGTGTCAGTGCGGCAGCGGCGGCTCCCAGCCGCACCGCTTCATCGGTGGGGAAGTCATTCAGCAGGCCGAAGACCACCCCGGCGGTCAGGGCATCGCCGGCGCCGGTGCGATCCACCACGCGCGTCTTGACCGCTGGCACGTGACCGCTCACCTCAGGGGTGGCATAGCATACACCCAGTTCGGCCAGGGTCACAATGGCTACCTGAACGCCCATCGCGACCAGTTGTTTGGCGGCCGCGATTCCATGGGCACGGGTGTTGCGCAACGTGCGCTCACACAACACTTCCGCCTCCGAGATGTCCGGCGTCACCATAAAGAGGTCAGACAGATAAGGCTTGAGATGACTTGCGAGTGGCACGGAGGTGGGGTCTGCGCTGACCGGAACGCCGTATTTCTTTGCCTCACGCATCAGGGTTTGCAGGCTGGCTGGGGGCAGGTTGGCATCAATGACGATCATCGCCGCGGTGCGTATCAGCCGGCGATGACTGTAGATGAAAGCAGGTGTGAGCAGCTGCATGATCTCCATATCGTCCACAGAGAGCACCAGCTGCCCCTCTTGGTCGTAGATGGCCATATAAGCCGCGGTATGATGGTCAGCGCTTTCGATCACATAGGAGACATCGACACCGGCATCGGCCGTTTGTTCCCGCACCCGCCTGCCCGAGCGCCCTTTGCCGACCGCAGAGAGCAGGATGGCTTTCTCACCCAAACGGGCCAGGTTTTCAGCTACATTTCGCGCACAGCCGCCATTGCTGACGTAAATGGTGCCGGGATTGCTGGTGCCCATATGCAAAGGGCCGGCAACATAGCCTTTGGTATCCAGCCCGGCCGCTCCGATCACCAAGACATGGGAATGTTGCCTGTTCAGCATGACAGGGGGGCTTTCTTATCAGTTGGTGCGCCTGACTAGGTTTGATCACACATGGATCCGCTAACACTATACATCACTTGGAGGAGCGCGGCAAAACCATATTCCGTTGAAAAAGCATTTCATTTGAGGCGGGTTGAAGCGGCAAACCAGAGTTACGGCTATTCGAGCCGCGACCGCCAGGGAGTGATCAGGGCCGCTTGCTTACGCGCGGACCGGTTTGAGTCTCACTTCTCCCCCGAAATGAGATGCGCTCTTCCGTTGAGCAAAAGGGCATGCGCGGATAAGTAGTGATCATTGACTTTGGAAAGATGGAGGCAGAGAGGTGAAGATTCGCAAATTTCATAGATTCATCTGAGCCACACGTGCCTCGGACGATCGCGATGTCGCTGTGTATGGGCCAGCTCAGATGGAGCTAGTTTGCGCGCATCAGTGCCTTACCTGCTTCCGCAATGGCGCATGCCGCTCGCCGGAAGCCAAATCCGGGAGAGCTTTTACCTCTTCAAGTGGACGGTGGCAACGCTCAGAAGCCCAGCAGAGAGGGATCTTCCATCATCTCAGGATGCCACTGCTGTTGGAGCACTTCCACTTTGACCGGCACCCCCGCCACCTTCTCCGCCACCTCATGCACCTGTTTGACCATCCACGGCGCAAAAGGACAGAAAGGTGTGGTGAGCACCATTTTTAGGACGACGGGTGAGACGCTTGTGTCGATCTCGCGGATCAGCCCCAATGCGATCACATCGAGGTGGAGCTCAGGATCCACCACTCGGCGCAGTGCCTCGCGAATTTTCTCCTCCAACGGCGCTTCAACTTGCTGCACATGTTCTTCGGTCATTGTGATTTCCTCACGGTTGATGACAAGTTAGTCTTCCTCTCGTGGCGCGATCAGGATATCGCCGTCTTCGACTTTGACCTGATAAGTAGGTACCGGGCGATAAGCTGGCAACGAACGCACCTGACCAGTGCGTACATCGAAACGGGCCCCGTGGCGTGGACAGATGATCACATCATCTTGGAGCTCTCCCTCAACCAATGGGCCGCCATCATGTGTGCACATATCGCTGATGGCGTAATATTCGCCGTCGATGTTGAACAAGCCCACCGGTGTGCCGTCGTATTCCACCCGCATTTTCTGACCCGGCATCAGGTCGGTTGTCCTCGCCACCCTCACGAAACGTTCCATGCTGCCAACCTTCCACGAGTAATGTGCCGAATGCCCAAAGGTCACTCTTCCTCATCTATTGCACCAGACAGGCCATAGAGGGCACCCTTGAGCACTTTGAGTGACAGGAGAGCACACTTAATGCGCACTGGACCCAGCTGGATACCCAGAGCATCCAAGATGTCCTGCTTGCTGATCGCCTTTGCCTCTTCAAGGGATTTTCCCAGCACCATTTCGGTCAACATCGATGCAGAGGCTTGGCTGATGGCACAACCTTCGCCATCGAAGCGCACTTGCTCAATCACCCCGGTGCCGTTCACCTTCAGATCCATACGAATCCGGTCGCCGCACAAAGGGTTGTCGTCCTGGAAGGTATGAGTAGCGTCTTCCAACGTCCCTTTGTTGCGCGGGTTGCGATAATGATCCAGGATGATTTCGCGGTAAAGATCGTCCATAGGATTTCACCTTTCGAACAAGCGGCGTACCATATCCAGCGCCTCGACCAGTCGATCGATTTCTGCTGGCTCGTTATAGACGTAGAAGCTGGCGCGAGCGGTGGCTACCACCCCCAACTTCTGGTGCAATGGCATCGCACAGTGATGGCCGGCTCGGATGGCGATGCCCTCTCGATCCAGGATGGCAGCCACATCATGGGCATGCAGTCCATCTAGGTTGAAGGCGATCGCGCCGCCCCGCCTCTCGACTTGCTGGGGACCGTAGATGCGGATGCCTTCTACTTGGCTCAGTTGCTCCAGCGCGTAACGGGTTAGGTTGACCTCATGCTGGCGCACATTCTCCATCCCCAGGCGGCTCAAGTAATCGACTGCCACTCCCAATCCGATCGCCTCCGCGATTGCCGGCGTGCCCGCCTCGAATTTGTGCGGAAGATCGTTCCACTCAGCTCCTGTCCAGGTGACTCGTCGGATCATCTCGCCCCCGGTGAGGAAGGGGGGCATCTCTTCTAGCAGGTGCCGTTTCCCATATAGGAAGCCACTGCCCGTAGGTCCTAACATCTTGTGGCCCGAGGCGGCCAGGAAGTCCACATCCAGCGATTGCACATCCGTGGGCAAGTGTGGCACACCTTGTGCCCCGTCTAACAAGACCAGTGCACCGACGGCGTGGGCGCGGGCCACGAACTCGCGGACGGGCACAATAGTGCCCAATACATTGGACATTTGGGTGATAGCGACCAGTTTCACATGCGCATCGAGCATGGCTTCGTAAGCCGCCATGTCGCAACAGAAATTTTCGTCGAGTGGGATGTAAGCGAGCTGCGCTCCGGTTTCCGCAGCGAGCTGCTGCCAGGGCACCAGGTTGGCGTGATGCTCCATCTCGGTGACCAGGATCTTATCCCGTGCCGTGATATTGTGACGCCCCCACGCATATGCTACCAGGTTGATCGCCTCCGTAGCGTTGCGCGTGAAAATGATCTCGCGCCAGCTGCGCGCGTTGATGAAACGGGCCACTTTGCGCCGTGCGGCTTCGTATGCCTCTGTGGCCTTTTCGCTCAGCTGGTAGATGCCCCGATGCACGTTGGCATGATAGGCACGATAATATTCGTCCATCGCTTGAATCACCACCAACGGTTTCTGAGAGCTGGCGGCGCTGTCCAAGTAGACCAACGGTTTTCCGTTGATGGACTGATGTAATATCGGGAAGTCCTGGCGAACTACATCACTGTCGAGCATATGAGCCCCTTATTCCATAATAGGCGTTCACAAGAGTTCTGCAAAAAAGCCAGCTGAGACTCTCAATCCCCTCCCCTATTGGGAAGCCCTCATCGTTCCAGCTTGGAGATCACAGCTTCTGTCAGCTTACGACGGATGTGCGCTTGCTCTATTCTTTCCAGCACGCTTGCGAAGAAGCTTTCAGTCACCAGGCGCACCGCAAGCGCACGGGAGATGCCACGACTTTGCAGGTAGAAGATGTGTTCTTCATCAAGATGACCCACAGTGGCTCCATGAGAAGCACGCACGTCATTGGCATCGATGATGAGGCTCGGGATTGAATCGATCCGGGCATCTTTACTCAGGATCAAGTTGTCATTCTTCAGGTAAGAATCGGTCTGCTGGCCAACGCGATCGATGCGAATAAGGCCACGAAAGACAGCCCGTCCTCGTTCCTGCGCGGCACCTTTGATGAGCAGGTCAGCTTGGGTATGCCGTGCGACGTGGTGGACTGCCAGATCCAGATCGATGTGTTGGCGATCGCGCGCAAAGTAAATCCCGTGCACCTGACAGGAGGCGCCATCTTCCCGTAACGTGCTGTCGACAAAGGTCTTGCTCAGGCGACTCCCCAGATATCCAAGGTTCCAGGTAACGTGACTTTGGGCGCTTTGGACAGCACGGCGGGTATTACAGGCAAACACCTGTTCTCCCCATCGCTGCAACTCTGCATAGGTGATCGATGCACCTTCACCTGTGATGATCTCGCTGACTCCCGCTGAAAAAGCCTGGTCGATGTGATCTGACGATACCAGCTCCTCTATAACCACAGCCGAAGCACCGGCTTCGGCGATGATCAGGACGCGCGGAAAGAGCGCTGTGTTGTCCCCTTGCAGTTCGATGATAATTTCAAAAGGTTGTTCAATTCTCACGTCTCGCGGTATATAGACCAGGGCACCTGCATTCCAGAGCGCACCGTTTAAGGCGGCGAACTTGCCCTCACCGGGTGCGACGGCCTGCATAAGGTATTGTCGTACCAGGTCAGGATGATGACGCACGGCTGCGGTCAGGTCCATCAAAACCGCACCTTGTGCCGCCACCTCTGGTCGGAGTTCGTGCCGTATCACGTTCCCGTTTGACATCACGATGCGCCCAGCGATATGTTCGCCTGGGCTCAAGGCAACGTTCAGCTCCTCAAGAAGACGTCCCGAAGAGGGCGCTGATCCCGCATAGATGCTTTCGGGCAACCGAAGCGCATTCCACTTTACAGCGCCCAGATTCGTGCGGCGCCAATGCTCATCCTGTGGGGTGGGCATCGGCATCTCTTCAAAGAGTGACCACGCAATGTGGCGCTTCTCCCGCATCCAATCTGGCTCTGCCAGCCTCTCCGAAAGCCGGGCTACCATTTCGCGTGAGAATATCTCGGCGGGAAGTGTGATAGCATGAGTGCTGGAAACAAGATTGTCCTTCATCGTTCGCTCCTTGCTATCCCACCGAGCCTTCCATCTCCAGGTCGATGAGGCGGTTCATCTCCAACGCGTATTCCATCGGCAGCTCCTTGACCACCGGCTCGATAAAGCCGGAGACGATCAGGGTGGCAGCTCGATGCTCATCGATGCCGCGGCTCTGCAAGTAAAACAGCTGTTCCTCCGACACTTTCGAGACCGTCGCTTCGTGGCCGATGGCCACGTTGCTCTCTTCGATTTCGATCGTAGGCACGGTATCGGATGCCGACTGCTCATCCAGGATGAGCGCGTCGCACACCACATTGGATTTGCTTCCCGAAGCACCGGCCACCACCTTCAGCAGGCCGCGATAGACGGTGCGTCCACCTCCTTTGCTGATGCTCTTGCTGGTCACGACTGAGCTAGTGTGAGGTGCCGCGTGAATGATTTTACCGCCCGCATCCTGCACCTGGCCCTTCCCCGCGAAGGCGATGGATAGAATCTCTCCATGTGCTCCTGGACCCATCAGCCAGATGGAAGGGTACTTCATAGTGACCTTGGAGCCCAGGTTACAATCCACCCATTCCACTGTGGCGTCCTGATGGGCAACCGCGCGCTTGGTGACCAGATTATAGACGTTACGGCTCCAATTCTGGATGGTGGTATAGCGCACGCGTGCGCCGCGCTTGGCGATGATCTCCACCACGGCGCTGTGCAAGCTATCGCTCGAATAGGTAGGCGCGGTACAGCCCTCCACGTAGTGAACATAGCTGCCTTCATCGGCGATGATGAGGGTGCGCTCAAACTGTCCCATATCGCGCGCGTTGATGCGGAAGTATGCCTGAAGAGGCAGGTCGACGTGCACCCCCGGCGGAACATAGATAAAGCTGCCTCCCGACCACACGGCGCTGTTCAGCGCAGCGAATTTATTGTCCTCGGGAGGGATTACCGTGCCGAAATGCTCGCGTACCAAGTCTGGATACTGGCGCAATCCGGAGTCCATATCCAGAAAGATAACCCCCTTTTCGGCAAGGTTCTTCTGGATGTTGTGATAGACCATTTCGGATTCATATTGGGCGCCCACACCAGCTAAAAACTTGCGCTCTGCCTCGGGAATCCCCAATCGCTCGAAGGTGTTGCGAATCTCTTCCGGCACCTCATCCCAAGAACGCCCCTGTTTTTCGGTCGGTTTAATGTAATAATAGATATCGTCGAAGTGCACGCCGCTCAGATCCGCTCCCCATGTGGGCATTGGCTTTTGCAAGAAGGAGTGATAGGCATGGAGACGGAACCTGGTCATCCATTCCGGTTCGCCTTTGATCCAGGATATCTCACGCACGATTTGTTCATCCAGGCCCTTGCGCGCTTTGAAGACGTAATTCTCCGGCACGCTGAAGCCATATCGATAGTTGTCCAGATCGATATCAAGTCTAGCGGGCATAACAGCCTCCCCATGCCATCAGATCACGCACCGTTCGCGTTCTTGACGTAACGGTCGTAGCCTTCTGCCTCCAGCTGGAGGGCCAGCTCCGGTCCGCCCGAGGCGACGATTTGACCATGGGCTAATACATGTACGAATTGAGGCTTGATATAATTCAGGATACGCTGGTAGTGTGTGATCACCACAATGCCCATATGGGGGCCTGCCAGGGCGTTGACACCCTGGGCGACCACGCGCAATGCGTCGATGTCAAGGCCGGAGTCTGTCTCGTCCAGGATGGCAATCTCCGGCTCTAACATAGCCATTTGGAGGATTTCTGCTCGCTTCTTCTCACCTCCAGAGAATCCTTCGTTGAGATAACGTTGGGCAAATGATCGGTCCATCTGGAGCAATTCCATTTTTTCATTAAGCAAACGGCGGAATTCGGTCACCGGCATCGTCGCTTTACCGTTGCCGTTGCGCTGGCCGCCTTTGACAGCGTCCACCGCTGTGCGCAGAAAGTTAGCCAGAGTGAGTCCAGGGATTGCCACGGGGTATTGGAAGGCCAGGAAGAGACCCATCCGCGCCCGTTCATCTGGTGAAAGACCGAGCAAGCTCTGTCCCTTGAACAGGATGTCACCTGCGACTACTTGGTACTTGGGATGCCCCATCAGGCTATAGGCAAGGGTGCTCTTCCCGGATCCGTTTGGTCCCATAATAGCATGAACTTCGCCTTGCTTGATCCTCAGATTGAGTCCCTTTAGGATCAGCTTGCTTTCCACCTGGACATATAAGTCCTGGATAACCAGCTCAGATGTCATATCGCCTCCACAGGAAAAGGTATGCTTAACCAGTTCCCATCATACCATGATTGAGTATATTTGTCAATATCTCGCTCGCGCGTTGTTGCACCACCCCTAACTGCTGCGCCGTCACCACCAGCACCGGCACGGCCGCCCGTTCGCTCCGTTGGCTTCCGCGCCGAGATTGCGCATCCCAACTGACCACCCACACCGCTTCCCCGTCCTCTGCCCAGGCGTGCGCCGCCGGCCGCAACGCGCCCACATCCAGGCGTCGTAACACCCACCACAATGTCGTCAGCCCTGGCACACGCCCCGTCGTCTGGAAGGAAGTCCAACGGGCGCAGCCAGGGGTGTTGATACGCCTGCGTCCATCACCACATCCCGCGCAGATGGCTTTCCCCGTGCGATGCCGCCAGGATCAGCAACGCCCACAACCCGGCCGACGGGTAGCGCCGCCCCTGGCGGCAGCGCAGATCGGGCATCGTGCGCAGATAGTCCAGCAAACGCTTACCCCGCTGGGATGGCATCTGGCTCACTCCTCTTCTTCATCCGTTGCCCCAATGATGGCACATATAAGAAAAGGGAAAAACCCTGCGCACACTCTATTGAGGGTGTTGAAAAAGTCCCTTGACCGCTCAGATTTTCATAGGAAAATGGGCCAATAAAGCAGGTAACTAAAGAGTTTTT
>QEXY01000149.1 GCA_003130875.1 Ardenticatenia bacterium | reverse complement strand
GTACTGAACATCATACCGCTCTTCGTGGCCATCCCAATCCTGTTCACCGATATGTCGCAATTCAATGACCCTCTGGTGAACTACGTCGGATTCCGCAACTTCACCGCCCTGTTCACCGACCGGGCGGTACAAGAGGACTACCTGCCAGCTTTTCAACGTACCATTATCTTCGTCATTCTCAACTACACCACGGTGTACATCTTCGGGCTGAGCTTGGCGCTGTTGATGTACGAAGTGGGCTTTCGCGGTGGCTTTTTCACGGTGATCTACTTGCCGCTGATGGTCTCAGGTTTGGCCGTCGGGTATATGGCTTCGATGCTGTTCGCCAAGGAGACAGGTTCCGCCAACCTGTTGCTGATGAAATTGGGCCTTTTGAAAGAGCCCATCAACATTTACACAGCCACCGGCACAGCACTCCTGTTACCATTGATGGTGGGCTGGCGCTATGCGGGCTATAACATGGCGATCTTCCTCTCCGGCCTGCTCTCGATTCCCAAGGAGACCATCGAGTCGGCGGTTGTCGATGGTGCTTCCTATTGGCAGCGCCTCACCCGCATCTACTTTCCGCAGATGTGGCCCTCGTTCATCTTGGCCACAACGATGTGCTTGATCGGTTCGTGGGCAGTGTTCGATGAGCTGGTCGCACTTGGCGCCTTGTACGTCAACCCGAATGCCAAGTTCTTGAGCGTGCTGTTCTTCATCTACGGTTTCCAGGTGGAACGCCTCTCCATGGGTATGACCCTGGCGCTGGAGACCTTCTTACCATTGGTGTTAGTCGGTATTGCGTTGCAACGTTTGCAGCGCAAACTGCAATACTAGGTCTGGTCAGGGATCGGAGGAGATCATTGCGATGACAAGTCAGGTGCAGACTCTTGAATCCTTGCGAGCACACCGCGCCTCTACCTGGACGCTCTCCAGGAGGAGAATGGCGCTGCGAATATTCGGCCTGGCCGTGATGATTATCTATAGCGTCTTTACCATCTTCCCATTCTACATGCTCTTTGTGCGCAGTTTCGTCGCTACCGCGGACGCTGGTGAGCTTCACCTGTGGCTCCCCAAGGCACGGCCGGTGGATATGAACACCGAGGTGGGTAATTTGTCGGTGTTCTACAATCTCGATCTAAAGGAAATGAAACAGGCACTGGGCATTCCCAAGGGCAAGGTCCTGAGAGCTCGGGAAACCCTGGCAGAAGTAGCGAAGAAATACAATATCCCTGAGGAGCGCATCAGAAGCTACTTTGAGGGATTCTACCTGTTCAACGGCTGGCAGACTCTGCTTTTCGGCCAGGCAGGTGGCAGCAACTTCTGGGCGGCGTTGATCAGAACTATCTTGGTTGCGTTTGTCAGTCTGGGCATTCTGATCGTGCTTTCGATCTTTACAGGGTATGGCCTGGCCGGATTGCGCCGACGCGACCAGATGTATGTCTATAACCTCTACCTGCTGCAGATGGTCATCCCGGCCATGTTGATCATCCTGCCGCAGTATCAGATGTTCCAGTGGTTCTTCAAGCTGTTCCCGGGTTACGACGTGCAGAACAGCTTTATGCGCCAGGCCCTGCAGCTGCTTGCGGTCATCCTGATTAACATCAAAGGCACCGCACTCTCTACGATGATCTTCGTCAGCGCCATCAGCGGCATCCCGCGCGACCTGGAGGAATCGGCCATGTTGGATGGTGCCAGCCGATGGCAATATCTGTGGCGTATCCTTTTCCCGTTGCTCAAAGTGCCCATCGTCAGTTTGACCGTTATCCAGCTGCCGCTGTTCTACAATCAATTCCTGGAGCCGTATGTCTACCTGGATCCTGCCAACACCACTCTATTGCCTTTTATCGCAAACACCGCTGGCCAGTTCTCCACCAATTTCCAGGTGATTTACTCGGGCGTGTTTGCCTCCATTCTGCCGCTGCTGGTCGTCTATCTTATCTTCCGACGCTTCTTCGTTGAAGGTGTGATGGCCGGCGCGATCAAGGGGTGAGCGATGATCCTACCATTTATGCGCAAGCCGCTTGCTCGGGTGATGCAGCCCACCGTCTATACCAACATGGAGCGGGTGGTGTTCCAGCCGGCCACCTATCGCGGCATGCAACGCGGGATCAACCAGCTGGTGGGCGCTATCCGCCCTACGCTGGGCCCGCGGCCACGCGTCGTGGCCATTGACCACGTGGATTACCACGACAAAACGCCCCGCCTGCTGGACGACGGTGGCGCGATTGCGCGCCTGATCATCGAGCTGCCGGACCGTGACGCTGATGTGGGGGCGATGTTTCTGCGCGATGTGTTATGGCGCTTGCAACAACAAGTCGGCGACGGCACAGCCACTGCCGCCGTGTTGTTCCAGGCTGTATTTCAGCGCGGGGTGCATTATATCGCCGCCGGCGGTAACGCACGACGCCTCCAGACCTTCTTGGAGCAAGGGCTGCGCGATATCCTGGAACAGCTCAACGCAATGGTCACCCACCTTTCAGGACGGGAGGAGCTGGCACGCATCGCGGAGACGGTCTGCTACGATCCCCCCTTGGCCGACATGCTGGGGGAGATCTTCGACATCGTGGGCGAGTTCGGTCGCGTGGAGATCCGTCCGGGTCGCGGCCGCGAGCTGGAACGCGAGTATGTCGAGGGCATGTACTGGGAGCGCGGCGCTGTCTCACGCGGGATGCTGGACGGCGACGGTCAGCTGCGTACTGACCTGGAAGAAAGCGCCATCCTGATCAGCGATCTCAGGATCAAACATCCGCAACAACTCTATCCGCCTTTGGCGCTGGTCATTCGGAACAATATTCGCTCGTTGCTGATAGTGGTCGATGAAATCTCAGACAGCGCCATCGGCTTTCTGTTGTCCAACAAGCATCCCGAAAGGCTGCGCGTGGTAGCCGTCAAGACACCCGGGCATGATAAGGAACAAAAGGCTTGGGCATTGGAGGATTTGGCCGTGCTGACTGGCGGACGTGCCTTTGTCCATGCCGCCGGCGATACCTTTGAGCGCATCCGACCGGAAGATCTCGGCTTCGCACGCCGCGCCTGGGCGGATCGCTACAACTTCGGCATCATCGGCGGCAAGGGGAACGCGCGCCAGCTGCGACAACACATCGCCACGCTCCGCACAGCTTTTGAGCGCACGGATAATCCCAACACACGCAATCTGCTGCGCGAGCGCATCGGCAAGCTGTTGGGTGGTTCCGCCACCCTGTGGGTGGGTGGCATGACACAGCGTGAGATCGACGAACGGGTCGAGCGCGCCAAGCGAGCTGCTACGGCCCTGCGCGGCGCCCTGCGCGAAGGGGTGTTGCCAGGTGGTGGCGTCGCACTGTGGAGTTGTCGCCCCGGGTTGGAAGCCAGGGCACGCGCCGCTACCGATCCCGACGAGCGCGCTGCCTACCACATTCTGGCCGAAGCCATGGCTGCACCGATCCGTACCATCATCGCCAACGCCGGCTTTGATCCTTCCGAGACGTTGGCCGAGCTGAAGCGATACGGACCGGGTTATGGATTCGACGTCATGCGCGAGCGCGTGATGCCGATAGCAGAGGCCGGCATCTACGACCCGGCTATTGTCACCAAGTCGGTGGCCTACGTGGCCATCACCAGCGCGGCACAGGCGTTGACCATCGATGTGATGGTGCACCACGCCCAACCCGAACAAGCTCCACTGCCTGACCTCAGCGCTCCGAAACAGCTGTAGACATCCGTAGCGAAATGATAGACAAACCGTCCATCACCGAGATCGTGCACGCTCTGACCGCCTCGCCTGACTTTGCACGCGACGGGATCTGCTTCGCCGCGCGCACTTCCGGGCTATATCGTTCCGACGACGGCGGCCATACCTGGCAACTGACACACAACCCTTCGGGGAGTGAGAGACCCTTGCCCACCTCCGCTGTGGTCCTCTCGCCACACTTTGCCGTGGACAGAACCGTGTTCGCCGGCGTGCCGGGCGCCGTTATGTACTCTGAGGATGCCGGGCAAACATGGCACACGGTTGTGCTGTCCTCACCGCCGCCATTCGTCTCGGTCCTCGCCATATCGCCCCACTACGCCGAGGACGGTTGCGTCTTTGCGGGCACTGTGGAAGATGGCGTCTTCCGTTCGGGCGACCGCGGCGCCCATTGGGCAGCGTGGAACTTCGGACTGTTGGACCTCAATGTGCTGTCATTAGCAGTGTCACCGGACTACGCGCGCGACCAGACGCTCTTCGTCGCCACCGACAGCGGCATTTTTCGCAGCACCACCGGGGGCCGTGCCTGGCGCGAAGTGGATGCCGGCCCCGAAGGGATGCGCTCAACCGACTTCGCCCCCGTGTTGAGCCTGGCCATCTCCCCACAGTATGCGGTAGATGGCACCCTCTTCGCCGGCAGCGAGGCGCTGGGCCTGTACCGCTCGAGCGATCGCGGACGTACCTGGCAGCGGCTGGGCGGGGATGCCCTATCTGGGCCGATCAACGGGATTGTGCTCGATCCTCAGTATCCGGCGCGACCACGCATTCTGGTGTTGCTCCATGCCGTGCTGGTGGTCTCCGAGGACGACGGCGCAACGTGGAACGAGTGGCATCCAGATCTGCCGGATGACCGGGCGCTGACCTGTGTGGCAGCTCCTCTGGGCCTGGAGAACGGTGCGCCGCTGCTGGTGGGCACTACCGGCGGTGAGGTGCTGATTGTCCAGGAGAGACTCTTTAAGGAGTGAGTCGCTGGGAATCCGTACAACACTCCAACACCGCGACTATAGAGGGATAAACGATGAAGGCATTGCGCAAGACGTCACCCGGTGTGGGCAACGTGGAATTATGTGAGGTGGCGGAGCCCGAGATTGGCCCGGATGACATCTTGATGAAAGTGTATGCGGCAGGTGTATGCGGCAGCGACCTGTTGATTCAGGAGGATCGCCATTTCTATCGCGCGCCGGTCACGCTGGGCCATGAATTCTCCGGGATCGCCTATCGCGTGGGCAAGAACGTCACCCACATCAAGGAAGGGGACAAGCTGGTCGCCGATATCGAGTGTGGCAAGGGTGAATGGTTGGGGGTCACTGTGGACGGCGCCTTCGCGCCCTACATGCGCATCCCCCAACACGTGGCGTATCGCGTCGCCGACCACGTATCGCTGGATCATGCGTGCCTGTGCGAGCCGATCGTTGCCACACAGCACCTGATGCAGGAGCGCGCCCAGGTGAAGGTGGGTGACGATGTGGTGATCGTTGGCCCGGGCCCGATGGGTATCATGGCGGTGCAATTTGCCAAGCTATGCGGCGCGCGCCGCGTCATCCTGATCGGCCTCAAGAGCGACGAGAAACGCCTGCAGATCGGCCGGCAGGTAGGCGCCGACGTCATCCTCTACTCCGAAGATGGGCCGGCACAAGCTGTCATGGAGCTCACGGGAGGCAAAGGCGCCGAGTTCGTCCTGGAATGTTCTGCCAGCCAGGAAGGCGTTCAGCATGCGATTGACTGCGCGCGTAAGGCCCATGAAGGGCCGGGCGGCAAGGGCGTGATCGTCTTCATCAGCCTGTGGGGACGCAAGATCACTGTCAATTTGGACGAAGTGAGCTTGGGTCAGCTGGACATCCGCGGCAGCTGGAGCTGGAACGGACGCGAGACGTGGGAACGCGCTGTCGACCTGCTCAATCGCGGGGTCTTCAATCTGGATCCCATGATCACCAACCATTACACGCTTGAAGAATGGGAAACCGCCTTCGCCAACCTGCGCGCGAAGCAGGATGTCAAAGCACTCATCCATCCCAACGGACGCGGTTGGGCCTAGCTACTCGACAACGAGGAGACCCATGGTCACGATGAACAACGCAACCAACCGCCTCAAGTTCAGCTACTTCCAGCTCACCTTTGGGCAGGAAGAGGCGTATCGGCACCCCGAGAAGACCTATCAACGCCTGAAACGCTTTGGCTACGACGCCATTGAGGTCTGTCCCCCCAAGGGGCGCTACGGCATGGGGGTGTCCATGGAAGCGTATCTGCGCACCCATCAGCAGCTCCAGGCGGACTACCAGCTGGCCGTATCGTCGGTCAACGAGTGTTGGGGTGAGGAATGGGATCCCTATTCGCCTAACTACAAGACATTGACCGAGCTCAAAACCGCCGAGTTGGCCGTCTCCGAAACGCGCACGACGATCGACTTCGCATCGGAATTGGGGGCGCAATTTGTCACCGTGGCGGTGGCCATCCATGGTCCTATCGATGGGCGGAATGTCGCGGAGTGTACCGCCGTCGCGGTGGACGCGCTGCGCCGTATGTCGGACTACGCCAGGCAGAAGAACATTCGCCTGGTCTTCGAGGCGACCAACCACCTTGAGATGGGCAAGTTCGTCAACACCGTGCTTAACCACAAGCGCATGATCGAACTGACCGGCTGTGACAACATCGGCATCCAGATCGACTGGTTCCACGTCAACATCGAGGAGCTCGATCCCTATGAGGCGGTGATGGATGCTCATCCGTTGCTGTGGCATATGCACTTCCGCGACTCGAACTCGCTCACGCCCGGCTACGGGAAAATTGATTTCAAGGCGGTCATCCGTGCCATCAAGAAGATCAACTACAGCGGTTTTTGCACTATTGAAAGCTCCCCGATGGTGCCGGACGCGGATACCGCGGCGCGCGATGGGATCGAATATCTCAAGCTGCTGGAGCGGATTGTGGATTACCAGCTGAGCCCAGAATTTCCGAATGGATATGCCCTGCCTTCAGCGGTCTAGGATGGCGATCGTCCTGGACCGACTGCGAGGACGGGCAGATTGACGTATTATTGCACATCCGGAGAGGGTTCTCACTATGAGTGACTATCTACTTGGCCTTGACTACGGCACCGGCGGTGCCAAAGCGTGCATCATCAACCCCGAGGGCCAGGTGCTTGGCTTCGGCTTCACCGAATATCCCTTCATCCACGAGAAACCGGGCTGGTCGGAACACGAGCCGATGGGTTACTGGCAAGCTGCCTGCCAGCTGATCCAAGAGGCCCTCGCCCAAGCGCATATCGACCCGCGCGCGATCCGCGGCATCGCCGTGTCCTCCGCTTTGCCCTCGATGGTGATGGTGGACAAGGACCACAATCCCATCCACCGCGCCTATAACCTGATGGACCGGCGCGCGGTTAAAGAGGTGGAATGGCTCAAGGAGCACATCGGCGAAGAGCGCATCATGCGCCTGACCGCCAACCGCATCGAGGATCATCCCACGCTGGTCAACCTGCTGTGGGAGAAGAACAATCGCCCTGATTCCTTCAAACGCATCTGGAAGGCGCTCACCATCGACGGGTTCATCACCCTCAAGATGACCGGTCGCGCCGTCTGCAACTACGGCGGCGCCGCGTTCTACGGCGTGGCCTACGACATCCTGCATGAGCGCTTCGACGAGCAGATGCTCAGCGACATCGGCATCGACCCGGCCATCCTGCCCGAGCTGGGCCGTTGCGAGGAGATCGCCGGACCCCTGACGCCGGAAGCTGCCGAGGCAACCGGCTTGGTGCCGGGGATACCGGTCACCTTCGGCCAGGTGGATTTCAACGCCAGCTGCATCGCCGCCGGAGTCATCGAAGAAGGCGACATCATGAGCAACCTGGGCACCGTGGGCAACTTCGGCATCGTCTTTAAGGATGCGAGTTTCATGTTCTCGCCCGAGGGCCTTTCCATGATCAACCTGGCCTTCACCGTCAATTCCGCCGACACCTACATGACGATTCCCTCGACGACCACCGGCGGCCAGTCCATCCGCTACCTGCGCGACCAGTTCTCGCAGTACGAGGTGGAAGTGGAGCGGGTGTTGGGCGTCTCCTCTTACGATCTGCTGAACATGCAGGCGGCCAAGGTGCCGCTGGGCTGCGATGGGCTGATCATTTTGCCCTTCCTGATGGGAGAGCGCACCCCCATTTGGGATCCCTATGCGCGCGGGGTCATCTTCGGCCTGTCGCTCAATCACACGAAGGGCCACATCGTGCGCGCGATGATGGAGGCGGTTGCCTACGCCCTGTACGACTCGTATCAGCTGATCAAAAAATCCGGCCTCAAGATCAACTATCCCATCGTGCTGAACGAAGGGGGAGCGGTGAGCAAGCTGTGGCGGCAGATCATCTGCGATGTGTTCAATGCCCCCATTGTGCTGATGAAACGGCGCACCGGCGCACCCTTCGGCGATGCCATTTTGGCAGGCGTCGCTACCGGCGTGTTCAAGGACTACTCCGTGGCGAAGGAGTGGGCTGAGTATATCGATCCCATGGAGCCCAACCCCGAAAACCACGCGCGCTACATGGAATATTTCGCGCTCTACAAGCAGATTTATCACCACGTCAAGGAGGATTTCCGCTCCCTCGCGCGGCTGAGGGATCGCCAGTAGGGCAACATGGGACACGCACGCATCGACGTCCTGCAACGCGCCGCGCGACAGGGTCGCTATGCCCTGCCGCACATGCTGGGTGGCACCATCGAAATGGTGGTGGCCCAGATCAAAGCGGCGGAAGACTGTGATTCCCCGCTGGCGCTTGGCTTCGCCCCCGAGGTCTTCCCGATGGTGCCACTGGAACACAGCCTGTCCATGATCGTCAACGCTGCACAGCACGCCCGCGTGCCGGTCGCCACCCAATTGGAACATGGGCGCGATTTCGATACCATTATGCGCGCCATCCGATTGGGCGTGTCCTCGGTGATGTTCGACGGCTCCGACCTGCCCTTTGAGGAGAACGTCGCCCAGACGCGCGAAATCGTGCGCGTGGCCCATGCTTTCGGCGTCGCGGTGGAGGCTGAATTGGGTTGCGTGGGTGGCTCCGCCGTGCGCACCACAGGCGAGAAGGAAAGCTTCTTCACCGAACCGGAGCACGTGGTCGAATTCGTGGCACGCACCGGAGTGGACACCCTGGCCATCTCGTTCGGCAATGTGCACGGCCATTATCGTGGCCGGCCATGCCTGGACCTTGAGCGGGTGCGCCGCATCAGCGAGCTGGTGGACATCCCCCTGGTGATGCACGGAGGTTCCGGGCTGTCCGCGGAGGACTATCGGCGCGTCATCGAGAGCGGCATCTCCAACATTCACTTCTACACCGCCATTGCCAGCGGAGTGTGGCCGCACCTGACCAAAATGGCCGGCGCGGCGCGGGCAACGCCTCTGTACCATGAAATGGTGGGCTGGACGGTGGATCACTTCTACCGCGAAGCGGTGCACGTGATCGATATGCTGGGCAGCGCCGGTCGCGCCAGCACCCTGTAGGAACTCCCCGATGCCCCACGTCCGCATCACCGAGGTGCTCATCCCGGCCCGACGAGGGCGTTACGCCGTGCCCAGCTTGCTTGCCGGCAACCTGGAAATGGTGACCGGTTTTCTGGCCGCTGCCGAAGAGACGCGCGCACCCGTCATCCTGGCTTTCAATCGCCACGTCACGCCCGACATACCCATCGAACT
>QEXY01000148.1 GCA_003130875.1 Ardenticatenia bacterium | reverse complement strand
GTCAATTATACGAGGGTGTTGAAAAACTCTTTAGTTACCCGCTTTATTGGCCCATTTTCCTATGAAAATCTGGGCGGTCAAGGGACTTTTTCAACATCCTCAATTATACCAGCCTGAACTTTCAGAGCTTTTTACTTCTCAAACGCTTTGCCAAGCGGGTGAGTGCGTGCGCCAGAAGCTCGTTACCCGGTGATCCAGGCGATCTGGACAAAAGGCGGCGCTCCTCGCATCTACGAATTGTGGCAACAACTCTAACAGGAGGAGCACCACCTATGGCCGAACGGGCCCATCGGGAAGGTTAAGCGATGCACTCGTTGAAGGCAAGGGAGCAATCGGTGCGCACGTACCACTTACCACGATCTGGGTGGCATCAACGTCACGGCGCGAACGTGGTGCACCGCGCGTCCGGTGGCGTGCGATCAGGTTGAGGGAGCGGCAGGGCTGCAGGATCGCTCGCGCCGCCCGCACACTGCACCACGCTGCACACCGGTGGAGTGGGAACAGCTGGCGGTGCAGGCCCATCAGGCGACGGGTCTGGGGCGGCGACGTCAGACGCCATGCTTACAACCGCACTGTGAGGGAGCAGTCTGAGCCGCTTGCTCACGCGCGCGGCTCGGTTATATCATCCGAGCCGCGACCGTCAGGAAGCGGTGCAAAACACACTGCTGAGGTTTTCCCCCTGTCCATTCTCTGCGCCCTCGGTGTGCTCGGCGGTAAGATCTCTGCCGCTTGCCCACGCGCCCGGCTTGGTTCACACCATTCGGTATATCTTGCGGCGTTGTGGTCAGCGAAAGTCACGTCGCGCACACCAGGGCGTCTATTCGGCGCATAGGGCGTGGGGGGTGGACGAAACCTTCCGCCACATCCATGCGGACGTGCAGGTCATCGACACCAGGGGAGTTGGGGCACGCAGCATACCCACCCATCTGCTCATCTGTCGCCTGTGGGCCTTGCCTGCTTGCACCCCGTCCGGCGCCGCGCCTGCACTGCCTGGCCCCCAGCCAACGTGTGCCGATCTATTCCTCGCCTATGACCTAGAGGCTGGTAGCGGTCTATTGGGCTGTTACATTTTTCGGGAGATTTGTGTCCCGGGGCTTTTGATGTTAAGATTTTGAACGTACCAATCATCGAGAATCGAGTAACGAGGGATATTGTGACGGCTATTCGTAATTTTGCGGGACGACATCCTCAAATTGTCGCCTGGATCGCTCTGGCAATTGGAATGGTGATCATCCTGATCTGGTCGGCCAAGGATGTGGGGTTCACTCCCACCCAATGGGCGGCGCTCATCGTGACCACCATCCTGTTGGCTGGCGCTTGCGTGTGGATCATCGGTTGGGGCGACGAAGAGGAGCAGGATATAACCTCATCTTCCACCTCAGAAGAAAACGCACCGCAGGGCAAGGCATCCTCATCCTAGCGCCTGTCCGTACCGTGGGGCGAAACGTCTCCTCGCCCCAGCCGTCCTTCAAGGACGGGAAGTGGCCAGGCGATTCAATTTATGGGTGGGCTTTGGGGATGCGCGGCGGGTCATTGCGCCTCTTTAATGATTTTGGGCGGCGGCAATTCCTTGCTTTCCCGTGAACGGCCTACTCCACGCGCTCCTCGAGCACCTCAGCTTTGATTTGGCGCAGCGTCTCCATCACCTTCTGCTCCAACGTGGCGCTCTTGATGCCCTGTGCCGACTCCGCCTCGACGCACAGCTCCACCCGTAACGTGGCGCCCTCACCTTGCAACGGCAACAACACGCCGCGCACGGGTTTGGGCCAGAAATCGCCCTCGAGGATGACATCTCTATCTAAGTTGGTCATATTGCCGCCTCGGGAGAGAGTGCTATGTTCGGCAGAGCTTTCGAGCCTGATGTGTCAAAAGCTGTGAATGCGAGGGACATCATAGCACACCTTCGCCAAAACGAGAAAGTGGGTACAGTACGTGCGCCAGGAGATCGTTACCCGGTGATTGAGGCGGTCTGGACAAAAGATGGCGCTCCTCACATCTATGGGGTGTGGAAACAACTCCACCAGGAGAAGCACTGCCTATGGTCGAACGGGCTTATCGGAAAGGATACGCGATGCATTTGGTGAAGGCAAGGGAGCAGTGGGTGTATACGTACCACGAATTGGGCAGCATCAGTGCCACGGCGCGAACATGGCGCGCTATCAGGCGACGGGTCTGGAACGGCGGCGTCTGGCGCTATGCGTGCAGCAGCCACCGCGAGGGAGCAGTTTGAGCCGCTTGCTCACGCGCGCGGCTCGGTTATACCATCTGGGCTGCGACCATCTATCCGCGCCGCGCCCATCAGGGAGCAACACGAAACGCACTGCAGAGAACACTGAGAATGCCAAGGTTTCTCGCCGGTTCATTCTCTGCGCCCTCGGCGTGCTCGGCGGTGAAATCTCGGCCGCTTGCCCGCGCGTGCGGCTCGGTTTACATCATTCGGCATATTCTGCGGCGCTGCGGCTAGCGAAAGCTGCGTCGGGTGTGCCAGTGCGTCTATCTGGCGCACGGGGCGTGGGAGGTGGAGGAACCCCTCCCCTTTGACATGATCTGAGGTGCTTGTCACCTTCGGCACCTCGGTGTCCAGGGTATCTTCTGGGTGGATTGGAAATCGTGAGCTCGTGCACAGTTGCCAAGTAGACCCAAACGTGCTAAAGTATATGTGGAAGCACGCCCCTGTAGCTCAGAGGATAGAGCAGCGGCCTCCGGAGCCGTGCGCGGGCGTTCGAGTCGCCCCAGGGGCATTGAAAGCGCACTACGATGTGCCTCTCTGCTACCCCATGACAGCGCCGTCCGCTTGGCAAACTGACAATACATTCGCCACCAAGATATTGCACAATACATTTTCAGTATTCAGGAGGAACTATGACCACCCCAATTGCTGATCTGTTGGGTGCGGAGGCGGAAAGCCTCTTGACCTATAAGGCAAAGGTACCCAAGGAGATGCTCCACCTGCCCGGCCCCGACTTCGTCGACCGGGTGATGGCACAAACCGACCGCCCTACCGCCGTGCTGCGCAATATGCAGCTGATCTTCAACACGGGTCGTCTGGCCGGTACGGGTTACCTCTCCATCTTGCCCGTCGACCAGGGGATCGAGCATTCCGGCGGGGCATCCTTTGCGGCCAATCCGATCTACTTTGACCCCGAAAACATCGTGAAGCTGGCGATCGAAGGGCAATGCAACGCCGTTGCTTCCACGCTGGGTGTGCTGGGTGCCGTGTCGCGCAAGTATGCCCATAAGATCCCCTTCATCGTCAAAATCAACCACAATGAGCTGCTCACCTATCCTAACATCTATGATCAGACGCTCTTCGCCAGCGTGCAACAAGCTTTCGACATGGGAGCGGTGGCCGTGGGTGCTACCGTGTACTATGGTGCGCCCGAATCGCGCCGTCAGATCCAGGAGATCAGCGAGGCGTTCGCTTACGCGCACGAGCTGGGCATGGTGACCGTGCTATGGGCTTACCTGCGCAATCCCGGCTTCAAGGTGGAAGGGGTCAATTACGAGACGGCAGCAGATCTGACCGGACAGGCGAACCATCTGGCGGTCACCATCGAGGCGGATATTGTCAAGCAGAAGCAGCCTGAGAACAACGGCGGGTACAATGCGATCAAGTTCGGCAAGACCGACCCGCGTGTATACACCGAGCTGACCGGGGATCACCCGATCGACTGGACGCGCTATCAGGTTATGAACTGCTATATGGGACGCGTCGGGTTGATCAATTCGGGCGGCGCCTCAGGCAAGGATGATCTGGCCCAGGCAGTGCGCACCGCTGTGATCAACAAGCGCGCCGGCGGCATGGGCCTTATCTCCGGGCGGAAAGCTTTCCAGAAGCCGATGGAAGAGGGTGTCAAGCTGCTGCATGCTATTCAGGATGTCTACCTTTCCAAAGAAGTGACCATCGCCTGACATTTCCCTTCTAAATTTCGACCGTCCCAGGATGGTACGCTGCCATCCTGGGACGGTCCTTTCAAGAGTGCGGGGCAGAGGGTGTGGCGTCTTCTGGCCCGGCCGTTTCGGTTTCCATTTCCAGGAGCTGCTCCATCCATGCCACTTGTTGTTGTAGCTGGCGCTGCCGCCAGAAGATCGTCGCGACAAATGCGAACGTGATGAGCCAGATCACTCCATACGCTGCGATCATATAAACCATCGATACACCCTCGCATTGAAGCTGTGGATCAGCGGAACATGAGATGCTGGCGCAGGCGCTCCACCCGTTGGGAGAGGAACTCAGTGCGCAGGCGCACCAGCATCAACGTCACGTACAGTAATGTAAAGGCAACCAGACAGAAGAAGAACACCAGCTGAATGGTGGGACCTAAGGCAAATCCCCCCACGCCTTGCCCCCCTTCAGCTCCGATGACGACGGGATGGATCGTGCGCCACCAGCGGATGGCCAGGAATATGACGGGCACGTCCAGGAACGCCAGGATGCTGAACACGGCGGCGAAGCGTGCGCGGCGTTGAGGATTCTCGATGGCGCTGCGTAATATCAGGTAGCCCACATACATGAGCCAACCGATTGCCGCTGTGGTCAGGCGAGGTTCCCATGTCCACCAGGTGTTCCACGTCGGCTTAGCCCATATTGAGCCGCTGATCAGCCCAATCGTGTTAAACGTGAGCCCGACCTCGATGGAAGAGACTCCCACCGCATCCCATCGTTCTTGCCGCGAGATGAGATACAGCGCTCCAGCCACAGCGGCTACCAGATAAGCTAGGAATCCCACCCACCAGTTGGGCACGTGAAAGTAGAAGATACGTTGTGCGAATCGTTCCGTCGGCGTCGCCAGATTGACCGGGTCGGGAGCGACGCCTAATGCCAACACAATCGCGCCGATCATCAGCAGCCCTGTGACGATGAACAAGCCTATCATCAGATGCGTGTGGTGTTTCATATACCACCCTCTCTTGGGATCATTCTTCTACCACGTAGTCGAAAAAGAGAAAAGATAACACCGCAAAAACGATGTCGAAGGCAAGCAGCAAGCTGAGCCATTGTTGTGCTTCCGCGAACGGCAGGTTGTCGATCACGGCTGCGCTCAGCTTCACGGCGGATAAGATCACCGGCACGATCAGCGGAAAGAGCAGAACAGGCAACAGAACCTCACGTGCGCGGGTGTGCACGGCCATGGCCGAGAACAGGGTGCCCACTCCGCTCAGACCGATGGTGCCCAGTACGGCGATCACAGCGAGCGGTGGGAGCGCCGTGACAGGGATGTTGAAGAGAACGACGAACACCGGCAGGACGATGAAATCGATCACGGCGATGAAGAGTGCATTGCCGAGCATCTTGCCCAAGAAGATCACCCCGCGGTCGACCGGGGCCAACAGCAATCCTTCGAGCGAACCGCGATCCTTCTCGCGGATGAAAGAACGCGAGAGGCCCAACATCCCGGAGAAAGTGATCGCGACCCACAATACCCCCGGCGCCAATGCACGCTGATTCTCCGCACGCAGCTCAAAGGCAAAGTTGAAGATGAAGATCACCAGTAGCGCAAAGACAAACATAGCGCCGAGCATCTCGCGCGTGCGCAATTCCGCTGCCAGATCTTTTGCCACGATGGCCAATATTTTACGCAGATGATGCATAATGGTCGTACTGCGCGCGCAATGTGGCCAGATCGATTTTGGACCGGTTCACTTGGAAAACGATGCGTCCGTTCACCAGGATTGCGGCTCGTTCTCCCCACGCGGCGGCATATTCCAGGTTATGCGTGGTCATCAACACGGTGCGTCGGCCCAGATCAGTCTGACGCAATAATGCACCCAGTGTCATAGCAGCGTGACGGTCCAAACCCGTATCCGGTTCGTCGAGCAATAAAATGGGAGGATTGTGCAACAGGGCACGCGCAATGGCCAGGCGTTGTTGCATGCCACGCGAATAGGTGCTCACAGGATCACGCTGGCGTCCCCAAAGCCCCATCTGACGTAGCAGCTCTTCGACGCGCATCTTCGGTCGCGTCACGTCATACAGCTGGGCATAGAAGAGCAGATTCTGCTCTCCGCTCAGATCGTCGTAGAGCAATGTGCGGTGGGATACCAGGCCGATCATATGGCGTGCTCTCATCGGATCCTGAGTGAGATCACAACCTCCCAAGAGCACCTGTCCTGCGGTAGGTCGACTCAAAGTGGCCAGAATGCGCATCAGAGTGGTCTTGCCGGCGCCGTTGGGGCCGACTAGGGTTACAAATTCCCCGGCGCTTATGTGCAGAGTGATGCCCCGGAGCACCAGGCGGCTGCCAAACGCTTTGACGAGCCCCCTTATCTCGATCATTGCATGTTGTGATGCCGTTGCCACAGACGGGCGAGCTCCGCTTTGCGGTGCGCTCGGACGCGGCGGTAAATGGATTCACTCAGCTGGCCGGCCTGGTATGCCTCATCCAGGCGTGCCAGGGTGAACAAGAGACGATTGCGTTCCGTCTCGATTTCTTCTTCAGTCTTCGCCTGGGTTGGGAACGTTCGAAGACCAATGCGATGGATGCGCCACCTCGGGTACGTCGTGCTCAAAACGATCATAAGGCCACCGAGTGCCAACATCGCCCATAACACTGCGGAGTGTTCGATGCGTTGCGGGATTTCGGCGCTTGGTTCGACTTCGTGGGAAGGTGTCTCTGCTGTGGCATCAGGAAGGCGAATTTGGTCTAGATGGTCCAAAGTGATGCCCAGCAGCTGTCCTGCTTTCAGATTTTCTCCGATGAATTGCAGAAAATTTTGTCCCTGAGCGGTTCGCTCTCCTGCAAAGCGAAGCAGGTCACTGCGCATCTCCGCTCCTATATCCATCAACAATCCGTTCACCGCGACGGTGTCGTAATGCAGGCGGCGATCCAGGACGAGGGAAGAGGTACTGTAGGGCACCAAATAGACAAACGCGACATCAAAGGTCTCCTCGCCCGGCAGCAGAGGGGTGGTCGCTACCAGCTCATCCGGTTTGACGATGAAATCAACTCCTGGCGTGCCTGATTGCAAGGTCACATCGCGCGCGCCTGCCGGCAGGTCCATCCGCACGGTCTCTCGCATACCTTGTTCGCTGGTTGTGCCGACAAAAGCGCGGTCGCCCTCATTGCCGAATTGGTACAGCTCCAGGACTGAGAGGATGCCGCGCTCACGCATCAGAATAATGAAATGGAACCGCTGGATGCGAATCATCTCCGGCACATAGCTTGTCTCATACACATTCAGTACCACAGAAGCTTGGGTGGAACCGGGTTCGAAGGTGACGAAGTTCGAGTGGAACGTGATGCCCTGGTACTCCGCTTCCGCGCGGTATAGGGAGTGGACGTCGGTGTCCAACCCTTCGAAGCGGAAATGGCCCTGCGCGTCGGTTTGTGCTGTGAGGGAAGGATGTTCGACCTCAAGCCGCCAGTGCCGCAGGCGCACGGATATCCCCGCGACCGGCTGTCTGGTGGTCGTGTTTTGCACACGTCCGACCAAAATGCCGCGGGGTGTCTCTGTCACCGCTTGGGCAGAGGACAAAAGCACGCCGGACCAAACGAGAGTGGCAAGCCCTATAGTGGCAAGTCGCGCTGCAGCGTGTGTGATGCTCGACACATTGGGAATGGAGACCGAGAGGTTCATCTCAGCTTGTGCTCCTAGGACTCTCTTGCTCCAGTTTCGCGCCGCAGTAGATGCAAAAGCGGTCTTCCAGCTGACATATCTGCCCGCAGTGGGGGCAGGTTTGCGCTCCCGTTTTATCGGAAACAGTTGAATGCTTGATCAACCGTGCGATTTCCGCCTCGACCGCTTCGCGAAGCGCGCTTGGCAAGGGAAAGGTGGTGGTATCCTTGCCCTCACGCAAGCGGAGGACAGCTTGCTCGATCTCTTGATCATACACGGCCTCGGGATTGGGTGTGAGATGGTCGAGCTGGCGCAGCACTTGGGCCGCTTCAAGCGTCAGCTGGCGGTGCAGGGCCTGGTAGTCCTCTGTGGCAAGCTTGCCCATGGCGTGGTCGAACTCTGCGTCGCGCAGGGCAGTGTAGAGCGCTTCACGTCGTACCAATAATGCCGCACGTGTCAGGAGAGACTCTGCATCACCTTCCCATGCATCGGCCCTGCGCCCGCCCATCGAAACTTCAGATAATCCACGGGCACACGGTCCTTGTAGAGGCCATAACACGAAAGCCAGCGCTCCACCCACCAACAATAATGCCAGGCCAAGAAAAGGGAATATCACGGCTGAGATCTCCCCTGGGTCAGAAGACGGTCGAGCAGTGCATCGAGCTGGGTCTGACCGATCGGGCCAATCTGCACATGCTGCACGATGCCGTCGCGGTCGATGAAGAAGGTCTCAGGCACCCCTGTGGCCCGGTATGCCTGATAGATGCGCGAGCCGATGTCGGGGCCGTTGGGATATGTGATGTCGAACCGCTTCAGGTAAGCTAGGCCGGCTGTGTCAGTATCCAGATAATCCACTCCGATGAACCACACTCCGCGCGGACGGTATGCGCGCCAGGCTTGCTCCAAGACCGTTGCCTCACGTGCGCACTCAACGCACCACGATGCCCATATGTTCAACACCACAATATGCCCACGCAGATCAGCCAGGGAGAACTTTTGACCGGCAAATTCTCCGTTGATGGCGGTGATCGCGAATGGAGGCGCCGGCTTGCCTTGGAGCGTTACAGATGTGCGCGGCTGTAATCCCAATGCCAGCAATCCCAGCAATGTGCCCAATAACGCCAGCACGACGATCAGCCAGATCAAGCGTCGTCCGGCGGGATGCGCCTTGGCTACATAGGGGGGAGGCGGGGTCTCCTCTCTCACTTCTGCCACGACTGTAGCTCCTGCTCCACGCGTTTGACGTACTCGTCCTCTACAGCATCGCTCGGGACAGCTGGACTCTCTATCGCCGTAGGGCGTTTCGTCCAACGGTGCGCCAGATAGCCAAACGTGCCCAGCCCGGCCAGTATCGCTATGATGGGCACAATCCAGACGCCCAGGAAAAAGCCACGCGTTGGAGGCACCTGCAACACATGGTCGCCATAACGTGCGGCGAAGTATTCGAGGATTTCCTGGTCGGTTTTGCCTTCGGCTAGCAGCTCACCGATCTTGGCGCGCCACTGCGCACATGTCTCTGTGGGACAGTCGGCCACATTGATCCCGGCACACGTAGGGCAGCTCAACATCTTGGCCACCCGATTGATCTCGTCCGGCGAGGGTGTTTGAGCAAACATACCTGGCGCATCCCAGGCAAGTGCCAGCACCACCCATAAAGATGAAAACGCAAGACACCGCAGAGCAACTCTCAACACTCCAAACATCGCTCAGGACCTCGCTGTCACAACACGGCCTGAGGCGCTTGTAGCCATGGCAATGCGCCGTTCCTCCACCGGCGTCGGCCACACAGCCATCGCAGTGCCGAGAATAAACACCAATCCGCCGATCCAGAGCCAATTGATCAGAGGTTCTACATATGCTTTGAAGGTGGCTGTAGCGCCGCCGTTCTCCCATCCTGCCAGGATGATGTAGAGATCTTCGGCGAGCGAGTGGTACATTGCCGGCGTGGTCATCGCCTGTTCTTGCGCGATGAAAAAGTCTTGTCCAGGCTGGAGCATGCCGACCAATTGTCCTTCGCGCGTGATCTTCAATACGGCGGCTGTGCGACGCACATCCTCCGCAACAATAGAAGCGCTCAAACCCTCATAAGTCACCGTATAAGTGCCTGTGAGAGGCGAAGCGATAGTGAACGACTCCCCTTGTGCCAGGTTGCGTTGTGTCTCCACCTTGAAGAAGTTGGTGCCGATGACACCCAGAGCGATCATCACGACACCCAGGTGGACCAAGTAGCCCCCATAGCGGCGCCGGTTGTATCGAACTAGGTTCAGCAGGGCGGTCCAATAAGTCTCTCCGATAGCTCGCCGGCGTGTGCGGATGCCACGCCAGAATTCTTGCCCGATCACCACCAAAGTGAACACCAGCAGGCCGTAAAACGCGGTCACTGGGACGATGCGCAGTGAAGTGCCCGGCAGAACGGCAAATTGACGCATGGCGGGCGTGACCAGCAATCCCAGAGTCGTCGCCAGCCCGGCCAAGACGGGCCATGCCAGCAGGCGAGCCAACTTAGCTGGTGATGTGCGTCGCCAGGGCATTAAGGGGGCAATGCCCATCGTCAACACCAGCAGAGCGAAGAGCGGGCCGTTGACTTGGTTGAAGAAAGGCGGGCCCACAATCGCTTTCTGTCCGGCCAGCAGCTCGGAAACCACCGGGAAGATGGTGCCCCAGAAGGTCACGAAGAAAATCGCCAGAAATAGCAAATTGTTGAGCAGGAAGATCGCCTCACGGGATACCAGTGAATCGAGCGCGTGTTCACTGCGCAAGCTATCCAGCCGCAGGAACAGCAGCACAACAGAAACGATCAAGGTGGCCCCCACGAAGCCGAGGAACAAAGGCCCGACACCTGACTGAGCAAAGGCATGCACCGAGGAGACCACGCCACTGCGCGTGAGGAACGTGCCGAAGATCACCAGGCTGTAGGTGATCATGATCAGCACCATGTTCCACACTTTGAACATGCCCCGTCTCTCTTGGATGATCACCGAGTGCAGAAAGGCGGTGCCCGTCAGCCACGGCATCAGCGCAGCGTTCTCCACTGGATCCCAGCCCCAGTAACCGCCCCAGCCCAGCACGCCATACGCCCACCACATGCCTACCAGCAGCCCCATTGAGAGGAATAACCACGCTACCAGCGTCCAGCGGCGGATCACTCGAATCCACAAATCACCGGTCTGACGCGTGCTCAACGCGGCTACCGCAAAGGCGAATGGGATCACGAAGCCTACAAAACCCAGATAGAGTAAGGGGGGATGGACAATCATACCCCAGTGGCGCAGGAGCGGGTTGAGGCCATTGCCGTCGACCGGGGTGAATGCAAGCTGATAGAATGGAGTGAGCGTTTCCATCTCAGCCATCAGCGCAGCACCGGTTGTCATCCCAAGCGCTTCGAGCGGTGATGCCAAAAGGGCCCAGACGCCTGAAATCAAGCTGAGGAAAAAGGCGAGCGTGAGCTGGGTCACCACAATCACTTTGGGCATCAAAATGCGCGTGCGCTGCCAGCCACTCAGCACAGCAGCCGCAGCAAACAACGCCATCAGCCAGGACCAGAAGAGGAGCGAGCCCGCTTGTCCACCCCATAGTGCGGTGAGTTTGAAGAAGGCAGGCATCGCACGATTGGTCACTTGGGCGACGTACATCACACGGAAGTCGCTGTTGAGCAATAGAAAAAGCTCAATCAACACTGCTAGCGTCAGCAATCCTGCCACCGCCAATACGCCGTTGCGTGCACTGAACACCAACTCGATTATGCGGTGACGCTCGCCCAACCACGCCGCCAATGCAGCAAAAATGCTCAACACAAATGCCAACAGGAGTGCAACATAACCCAGATCAGCTATCATGCAAACCCTCTAAACCCAGGAGATTCAAACCAGCCTTCCATCTCACGTCCATGCCCATAGCACATGCGGAGAGCGCCGCATCCCGTGAAACCGGATCAGCGGACTGCCTCGACCTTCTCTTCGACTATCCCTTTCTCCTCTTCATACTTGGAAGGGCATTTCAGCAGGATGGTTTGTGCAGTGAAGACCTTGCCATCGAACTTGCCTTCGAGGATAGCCTCGGCATCCGGACGCAGCTGATCGGGCTTAGGACCGTGAAAGACAACCGACAGCGTTTGTCCATTTTCATCCGCAATCTGAAAGCGCAACATCAAATCGCGTGGGTCGAATTGGATCGCTGCGTCGGTTACTTTGCCGGAAACTCGGACGTAGCGATCATATGCCGCCTCTCCGCGCGCGTAAAGCTCGCTGATGGTAAAGAAGTAAGCCGCTGTGCTCTGCGTCGCGGTGAAAATAAGATAGATGACCGCCAGTGCAATGACGCCGCCTCCCAATAGAAATTTGAGACGATTACGTCTCACCGGGCGAGACACGTATGACATCCTATCCATCATTTCTTCTTCCATAACGTTTCACCTTTTTGACATAAAAACACGAAACCCAGCTACAACACTTGATTTTAGCATCTCTGGATTAACATGGTATTAAACTCCCGACCTCCCTTTGCCCCTCAGACAGATCATTTGGATGGTTCCACTATAGAGCCACTGCGCCGTGACGCGCCGCACGCGTGACAGTAAAGTGCTTCAGGATAGAGGTGTGTACCGCATCGATAGCAGTAGTTCGCTGCGACACCGTGTCCGGACGATTCGGTGCGGTGCGTGCTTCTTGGATGCCCCTTATGGAGCCGGATACGCATCAAATAACCCAGTCCGGCGCCCACGAGAAACGCGCCGACCAGGGCAACACCCCACCCCGGGGGCCAGCCTGTGCGCGCAGCGGTCGACACAGATGCACTGGCGGTGCTTCCCGACGCTGTGCGCATCGCATCGAACGACAACCCGTCGATCGTGCGCCGATAGGAAGCGCGAACTGACCGCGATTCTCCCGCAGCGAGCGCCTCGGCCGCGTATTGGGCGTAGAAGAGAGTGTCTTTGCGCTTCTCTATGGAAACGGGCATGGGCTCGGAAGTGAAATCCACAGCACCGAGCGGTTGTTGCAGCTCAAAGCGGAAGTTTTCTATGGGGGTGGTCGCCGTGAAGGCAAAATGGACGGTGCGGGTAGATCCTTCTCGAGTCAGCAGGCCATCGGCATAATATTCTGCGTGAAAACGTCGCGCGGGGGTGGTCAGTATCAGACGCTTGCCTTGTGAAGTTGCTTCAAGGCGAAACTCGTCCAGGCTGATAAGGGTGTTGGTGTTCTCATCCAGATAGGCAACCGCGTGCATCTGCTCCACATTGGCCGGCAGCTCGATGCTCACGGTGGCAGGTAGAGGCGCTTCTGGTGTTAGCTCACCCTGGTATATGACCAGGACCTCTGGGCGGTCGTACTCTGGCCATAGCGCGACGGTCATACTGGCAAGTGTGTCAGGGGGTTGTGCAGCAGCCTCTGTAAAACTGGTCAGCAACCCTATGCATACGAGAAGTGATATCCCCGCAGCCAGACCCGTCCATTTGAACAGCTTCATCCGCTATAGATTTCCTGTTCTCGGTGTGTTCTTCGCGTATCATAACCCAAGAACTCGTATTATTCAAATTGCAGTCGAAGGGAAGGGCGGAGACAGCTTGGGGCGCACAACTTTCCCGCAACTTGGACAGGGACAATGGTCCGAGTACAATTGTGTTGATGATGGATTCCGCTCCAGGGTGGGGACGATCCCAATATTGTCTGAAGCATACTATCCTGTCGTGATGTAAGAGGAGTAGACACACCGACCTATGCCACAACCTATCCATGATCCATTGGGGGCACGCACAAAGTTCGATGCCGGTCAAGAAGATGCCTGGCTGTATCGTCTGGAGGTGTTGGAGAAGCGAGGGCTGGGCGCTATCTCGCGCCTGCCTTTCTCGATCAAAGTGTTGTTGGAAGCGGCTTTGCGACAGTGTGATGGCTTTGCCATCACAGAACAGGATATCGCCAATCTGGCAGCTTGGAATGCGCACGCGCCTCGCCTGATTGAGGTGCCCTTCCGACCGGCGCGCGTTATCATGCAAGATTTTACGGGTGTGCCGGCAATGGTCGATCTGGTGGCCATGCGCTCAGCGATGGCGCGCGTGGGGGGCGACCCTGAGAAAGTCAACCCCATCCTGCCGGTGGACCTGGTGATCGACCACTCGCTTCAAGTGGATTACTTCGGCAACCCCGATGCGATGCGACGCAATGTCGCGCTGGAGTTCCAGCGCAACCGCGAGCGCTATATCTTCTTGCGCTGGGCGCAGCGCGCTTTTCGTAATTTCCGTGTCGTGCCACCTGCCAGTGGGATCGTCCATCAGGTTAATCTGGAATATATCACACCGGTGGTACAGTTACAGAGCACTCCGGACGGAATGATCGCTTTTCCGGATAGCTGTTTGGGCACCGACAGTCACACGCCGATGATCAATGGTCTGGGCGTGGTCGGCTGGGGAGTGGGCGGCATCGAGGCAGAGGCGGTGATGCTGGGACAGCCCATCTCGATGCTGATGCCGGAGGTGGTCGGCTTTCGTTTAGTAGGTCAGTTGCGCGAAGGTGTCACCGCCACGGACTTGACCTTGACGGTCACGCAGCTGCTGCGGCAGAAGGGGGTGGTGGGCAAGTTCGTCGAGTTCTGTGGCACCGGGTTGAGCCAGATCAGCCTGCCCGATCGGGCGACGATCGCGAATATGGCGCCCGACTATGGAGCGACGATGGGCTTCTTCCCGGTGGACGAAGAGAGCTTGCGTTATCTGCGGTTGACCGGACGGCCAGAAGAGCTGGTCACCCTGGTGGAACGCTATTGCAAAGAGCAGGGCCTGTTCCGCGGCGACGCAACTCCCGAGCCTGAGTTCAGCGATATCATCGAGCTCGATTTGGGACAGGTGGAACCCAGCCTGGCTGGCCCGAAGCGTCCTCAAGACCGTGTGCCGCTGGCACAGCTGAGCCGCAGCTTTTACCAGGTTTTGCGCGCTCCGGTGGAGCAACGCGGCTATGGCCTTTCCGAGGAAGCGCTGGAACGAGGTCGCGCTGGAAGCGATGGCATCGGACACGGTAGCGTGGTGCTGGCGGCTATCACCAGCTGCACCAACACCAGCAATCCATCGGTGATGTTGGCGGCGGGACTGCTGGCGAAGAAGGCGGTCGAGAGGGGCTTGCACACCCCAGCGTACGTAAAGACCAGCTTGGCACCTGGCTCACGAGTGGTGAGTGCCTATTTAGACAAAGCGGGCCTGACCCCTTATCTCGAGCAACTCGGCTTTTACACAGTGGGCTACGGTTGCACCACCTGCGTCGGCAATAGCGGTCCATTACCCGAGGCAGTAGCCCAGGCGATCGTCGAACGTGAGCTGGTCGTGGTCGCGGTGCTGAGTGGCAACCGCAACTTTGAGGGGCGCATTCATCCGGTGGTCAAGGCGAATTACCTGGCTTCTCCACCATTGGTGGTTGCCTATGCATTGGCAGGACGCGTGGACATCGATCTTTTGAACGAGCCGTTGGGATATGACCCGGCGGGACAACCGGTCTACCTGCGTGACATCTGGCCCTCGCATGCCGAGGTCACCGCTTTGATGGAACGCGTCCTTTCGCCAGAGGACTTTCGCAAAACCTACGCACGTATCGAGCTGGACAATCCGCTTTGGAACGCTCTCCCGGTGCCTGAGGGTACCGTCTATGAGTGGGATCCTGAATCGACCTATATCCAGGAGCCACCCTTTTTCACCGCGGTGACGCGTGAGGTGCCGCCGATTTCTCCTATTCTCGGTGCGCGGGTGCTGGTGAAGGCGGGTGACAGCGTCACCACCGATCATATCTCTCCTGCCGGTTCGATCCCTGTCGACAGCCCGGCGGGACAATATCTGGTCCAGATGGGTGTGCCGCCCGCGGAATTCAACAGCTATGGGGCACGGCGTGGCAATGACCGCGTGATGACTCGGGGGACCTTTGCGAATGTGCGTTTCAAGAACCAGCTGGTGCCCGGTCGTGAGGGCGGATGGACCACCCACCTGCCCAGCGGCGAGGTGATGACCATCTACGACGCAGCCCAGCGCTACAAATCTGAAGGTACGCCGTTGTTGGTACTGGCCGGCAAAGAATATGGCACCGGTTCGAGCCGCGATTGGGCGGCCAAGGGGGTCTCCTTGCTGGGAGTGCGTGCCGTGTTGGCTGAAAGTTTCGAGCGCATTCATCGCAGCAATCTGGTGGGCATGGGAGTCCTGCCGCTTCAGTTCAGAGAGGGTCAGAATGCCGAGACCCTGAATCTCTCGGGGCATGAGATTTACACGATTCACTTGGATGAGAATCTGCAGCCGCGACAGGCGGTCCGGGTGGACGTGCAAGACCCCCAGTCCGGTGCTGTGCGCTCGATTGAGATGCTCTGCCGCATTGACACGCCGGTCGAACTCGAATATTACCGACATGGTGGTATTCTGCCGATGGTGTTGCGCACCTTGTTGTCCTCGGAGCAGCGAGGTGTGGAGCCAGCTGGATCTCGGTGAGCCGAGCGTCCAGGCACGGTGATGCGGTGAGGGGTGGTCAGGGTTCTGGAGATGGCGATGGGAGCTAGTAAACCCGTTGTCGCCCTGGTGGGAAGGCCCAATGTCGGCAAGAGCACGTTGTTCAATCGCTTGGCAGGGCGGCGCATCGCCATTGTGGAGGATCTTCCCGGCACCACCCGCGATCGCTTGTATGCCACCGCGGAGTGGGGAGATGTGTCTTTCCTGGTGGTGGACACCGGTGGACTGACGGCACTTGAGACTCCCCAAGGCAAAGCAGCACAACGTCCGCGCAGGCGTGCCCAGAATGGGACGAAACCTCCCATCGGTCAGACGGCTGGTGTGGAAAGTGGCCTTTTCCTGGAAGAAATGCGCCGCCAGGCATATCTCGCCATTGAGGAAGCGGATGTGGTCGTCTTTTTGGTGGATGCCGAGGTGGGGCTTACCCCAGATGATCGCGAAATCGCCAACGTGCTCCGGCGCAGTCGCAAACCGGTGCTCCTGGTCGCCAACAAAGCCGATAGTGCGCGTCGCAGCGCGGATGCTGTCGAGTTTTATGCATTGGGGTTGGGGGATCCGATCGCCATCAGCGCCCTCCACGGCCTTGGTACCGGCGATCTGTTGGAGCGCATTGTGGAGGCACTGGCCTCGTCCAGGGTGCTGTCCACAGAGGATGAAGAGACAGCCCAAGAGTGTCCACAGATTGCTATCGTTGGACGTCCTAATGTTGGCAAGTCCTCTCTCCTCAATCGTTTGCTAGGTGAGGAGCGCATCATCGTGAGCGAGGTGCCGGGCACTACCCGGGACGCCATCGATACGCGATTGAACTTTGCCGGACAGCCGCTTGTGTTGATCGACACGGCCGGCATCCGCCGGCGCGGCAGGATCACACCTGGCGTTGAAAAGCACAGCGTCCTGCGCACGATGAAAGCGATCAATCGCGCGGATGTCTGTCTGTTGGTGCTGGATGCGCGCGACCGGGTGACCGCCCAAGATCAACACATTGCCGGCTACATTCTTGAAGAGGCGAAGAGTGCCGTCATCGTCGTCAACAAATGGGATGCGGTGGAAAAAAACGCCCACACCATGCAAGAGTACACCCAGCAGATTCGCAGCATGCTGGGCTTTATGGACTATGTGCCGGTGTTGTTTGTCTCAGCATTGACCGGGCAACGTGTGCATCAGGTGCTCGAGGTGGCGCTTCAGGTCTGGCGAGAGCGCCGTTACCACATCTCGACCAGTGACCTCAACCAGCTGGTGCAAGATGCGGTCGCACGCCACCCGCCCAAAAGTCGCAGTGGGCGCCAGCTGCGCTTTTACTACGCCACCCAGGCGGAGGTAGATCCCCCCACTTTCATTTTCTTTGTCAACGATCCCGAGCTGGTGCACTTTTCATATGAACGGTATCTTGAAAATCGCATTCGTGAGCTATATCATTTTACCGGCACACCATTACGTCTGGTATTTCGTGGACACGCGAAAAAGGAAGACAAACGGTGATGTCCATTTGTTTAAAGAGGAGGAAAGACCATGGCAGTATCGATACCGGAGCAATATCGCGATCTGTTTAGCGAGGAGAAGAGGGCCTTTGGCTATGTGGCGACCGTCATGCCCGATGGAACTCCTCAGGTGACGCCAGTTTGGGTGGACTATGACGGCATCTACGTGCTCTTCAACACGGCCAAGGGGCGCGTCAAAGAGCGCAATCTGCGTCGCGATGGACGGGTGGCCCTGGTGGTTTCGGATCCGGGCAATCCCTATCGCTACATACAAGTGCGCGGGCGCGCTGAGCTGACCGAAGAAGGGGCAGATGCACACATCGACAAGCTGGCGAAGAAGTACTTGGGAATGGATCGCTACCCCTATCGTCAGCCAGGTGAGGTGCGTGTGATCGTGCGCATCACCCCTGAGGCAGTGCAGACTTGGGGATAAGCGCTGCGCGCCGAGACATATCAGCGCAGGGTAAGACATCGGACGAAGGAATGGCTCGCCTCCTGTGGGAAGAGCGAGCTGCGCTTTTGGGGTTTGGCGTAGGGTGGGTGTTGGCAGTCAGCGGCGCCACCTGGGCGCCGTGGGTCGAGCGCCCGGCGGCTGCTCTAGTGCTTACGGCGCCGGACTTGGCTGAGTTCGTCAAGTTTTTGCCCGAGGTGCGCAGTGGTGCCCTGGAAGTGCAACGTCTGATCTTTCTGGCACCTCTGTTCCTTGTGACGTTGGGGGCGCCACTGGTTTTCGGTTCCGTCGTACCGGGCTTGCCACGTTGGCTACGCGTGCTCGTTCGGCTCGCAGTGCTGTCCCTTGCCCTGTGGCTGTTGCCGCCGGTGTGGAACCCGGTCGTGCTCGTCTCGGAAGAATTCCGGCTGCAAACGGTAGGATGCGTTGCGTGTTTGGCGCTGGCTGTCCTCTGGCGCTCCCAGTGGCACGTGCCGCGATTCTTGACCATGTCATTGGCTCTCGGCTGGGTCGCAGCGCCGTCGCTGGCGATATGGCAATTCACAAAAGTACAGCAAGCCATCACCCAAGCTTATGCAGCTCCGATCGTCCCCGGTTGGGGTGCCTGGGCCACGTTGGGGGGTGGCTTGCTGATGAGTGGCGTCCTAGGATGGGAGTGGTATCTTGCGAATCACCGTGAAGCTCGGCGAACTGCTGCAGCAGGCGGTTGCACAAAGTGAGATTGAACTGGAATTGGATGAACCGGCTACGTTGGCTGATGCGCTGACTCAGCTGCATCTACGTCTTCCCGAGCTAGCACACGAGCTCCTGCCCGGTGGCAAGACGCGCAGTGGCCTGCCTTACCACTTCTTCGTGAACCGTCGCTTGGTACCTGAGGCAGCCTTGGCATCCCACCGTCTGCGCGACGGGGATACCTTGCATATCTTGAGCCCAGCCGCCGGCGGCTAGCTGTTTTCGAAAAAACCTTTTCAGCCGGACCGCTTCCGCAGCGCGTTGGCGGTGAAACGCTCCATATCGACCAAGACGCGCTGATGGGTACCGTGGCCGATCTGCTCCACCTCATCGTGCGCCACCAGGTCGAAGGTGATCCGTCGTCCCTCCACCGCGCTGACGGTGGCCGTCACGCGGACGCGCATACCCACTGGCGTGGGCGCTGTGTGATGGACGGCGATGTAAGCGCCCACCGTCGTGCTGCCGAGTGGCAGTCGCCCTTCCAACGCCTGCACGGCGGCCGCTTCCATCAGCCGTATGAGGGCGGGTGTGCCTAAAACCTCCACGGTCCCGCTCACCAGGCTGCGCGCTGTGGCGTTTTCGTCCACGACATATTCAATTGTGCCCGCAATGCCAGGCGTAATCGATTCGTGCAGATCCATCACATGGTGTTCTGCATCATGAAGGGAAGCATGGCCCCCATGCCGGCTCCCAACACGAGGCTCAAGACGAGCGCAATAATCGCGATCGCAATCCAGGCGATGATCCCCGCCAGCATAAAGCCACATCCAAACTTGAACCCATCTCCGACGGTGAGTCCTCCCTGCATCATTGGTGCCTCTCCTCCTTGGGTATGAAATGGGATGCTAGTGACATCGCTATTATAACATCAGCTCGGCATGCAACGCCAACGTAGCTCAGGGTGACCACGCAGGCGCTGCAAGCGCCAGACCAACCCCACCGGATAGCCCAGCATCTTGGCAACATCTCCTGTGACGCGGATGACAGGCACCCACCCAATAGCCAAGATGCGTTCACGCCAAGGGAGTGGCCCCAACCACGGCAGCAGGCGCCGATAGGGCACGTAGAGATAAGCTGCTGCACCGGCCACGATCCCCAGCCACCACCAGGGGCTTACCAAGCCACCCAACACCATCAGCAGAGGTAACGCCGCAAGATACGTCATATAGCGCACGAAATGACGCTTGCGCCATAGATCTGCCTTGCCGTCTCCGCGCGCGTACAGATAGTACTGCCGGAAGAAGCTGCGCAGGCTGGAACGCGGCCGGAAGTAGGCTATCGCCGCTGGAGCAAAGCCGAACGGGTGGAAGCGTTTCCGTAGACGCAAGTCGAAGACCAGGTCCTCACAGTAATCCAACCACTCCGGATATCCTCCCACTGCTTCCCATGCACGCCGGGTGAACGCCACCGAGCGACTTGAGGGCAGAAAGCGCTCGGGTTTGATCTCTTCCACGGTGGGTAGCACCGTGGCAGCCATTGCGATTTCAAAGGTGGTTTCAGCGTCGGGCACAAAGACACCCGAAACTACTTGAGGAGGGGATTCGCTCTCAAACGGAGCGACGAGCGCGGCGAGCCACTTGGGTGCGAGGCGTACTCCGGCATCGGTGCTGGCGATCACGTCGCCAGAGGAGGCGGCGATCGCCACATTGCGCCCACGTGAGATGTTGGCACCTGGTTCGACCAACACGCGCAAAGGCAGGCGACCCTCCTGCACAGCAGATTGAAGGATAGACAGGGTCTCGTCGCGCGAACCCCCATCCACGATCACCACTTCGTCGGGAGGACGTGTCTGCTCAGCAAGTGAATTGAGCAGACGACGCAAGCTCGCCCCCTCATTCAGCACCGTGGCGATGACGCTGACCTTCACGGACGAATCGTCCCTCCGTCCTACGAATCTGCAAGTTCAGCAAAGCCACCGATAGTTGACATAATCGCGACCGGGCTGGACGTCAGGAGTTGCAACTCGATTCATAAACACCTAAATGCGTCCACCTGTAGCAAAGTCAACATTGGTGCCCGTATTGTGTTTCCACCCTCATATGCGTGTGCGGAACCATTCGATAGTGCGGCGCAACCCTTCTTCTAAGCTCACTTGAGGTTGCCAGCCCAGCAACGTGCGTGCACGCGTGATGTCAGGACGGCGCACTTTGGGGTCATCTCGTACGCGTGCATCCTCTGGCTGCACAAAGACAATGGGTGAACGACTACCACTTAATGCGATAATCTTGTGTGCAAACTCCAGGATGCTCATTTCGTCAGGGTTGCCCAAATTGACAGGCTCGGTCACGTTGGACTCGAGCAGGCGGTAGATGCCCTCAATCAAATCGCTCACGTAACAGAAGCTGCGCGTCTGACTGCCATCCCCGAAGACGGTGAGCGGCTCACCACGCAGCGCCTGGGCGACGAAATTGGGCACCACGCGTCCGTCGTTGAGACGCATGCGCGGCCCATAGGTGTTGAAGATGCGCGCGATGCGCGTATCCACCCCGTGTGCCCGATGGTAAGCCATCGTCATCGCTTCTGCGAAACGTTTTGCTTCGTCGTACACGCCACGCGGTCCGATCGGGTTGACGTTACCCCAATAATCCTCACGCTGAGGATGTACCAGTGGGTCGCCATATACCTCGGAGGTTGAAGCCAACAGGAAGCGGGCTTTCTTGTCCTTGGCGAGCCCGAGCGCTTTGTGGGTACCTAAAGCGCCCACTTTGAGTGTCTGGATAGGATATTCCAGATAATCGATGGGACTGGCTGGTGAGGCAAAATGCAACACGGCGTCCAGATGACCTTCAACGAAAATATAGTTGGTTACGTCGTGCTTGATGAACAGGAAACGCTCGTGACCTGCAAGGTGGGCGATGTTGGCTGTGCTGCCGGTTATGAGGTTATCCATACAGATCACTTCATGGCCGCGTGCCAGCAGGTAATCGCACAAATGAGAGCCCAGAAAACCGGCACCACCTGTAATTAATATACGCATCGGTCCATTTCTCCTTGCATGTAGATGCTTCAAAGTATAGCGTGCCATGGCAAGCGAGCAAATAGAGTGCAAAGGCGAGATGGGGGAACAAAGTACCACTACGACCATCCACTGGAATTCAGTTTTTCAGGTTGTACGATCGACTGCCCAGCTATATGATATGTGCATCCTTCTGCACGCAGAGGGGGGCTCCGGGTGCTTTGAAGGACTCGCTCAAGCTAGGCAGCGTTGCACTTCTCGGGATTTTTCTTGTGGGCTGCTTTCTTGGGGCGGCGGTAACTATGGTGTTTGCAACCGCTCTGGGCACCGCCGGCTTATTACTTGTCCCCAAATTGCCCGTTCCATCTCTGCGCTGCACCTGTGTCCGCGACGTTGTGACTGTAAAAATGCCCACCCTCTCTCAGACGACGCTCACCCTGATGGCAGTGCAGGCGAATGCCTCGTGGCAGGATACTGGTATCGATGTGTCTCGTGGCCAAACAGTGCGGATCGCCTATATATGTGGACGCTGGTGCCCTTGGACAGGTTTCTGTTTGGATGGGCGGGGGTGTGTCAACGTGGATCCTGCCGTGTGCAGTCCCGACCCGGACGATCCGGCCAACTTGATCCCTGCTTTGCATGCCAGCTTAATCGCGCGCATTGGCGAGAACCCTGCCTTTCCCGTAGGCAATGCGTTGACCTTCCAAGCCGCTCACAACGGCCGGCTGCAACTGCGCATCAATGATGTGCGTGTGGAGGACAATACCGGCGCCATCGTTGTCTTGGTGGCGACAGGGGCGTGCGCGACGGATAATCCTTGACCCGTCACCGCTTACAGGTTGAGCACTGGACATACACTGCTATAATGACAGGCCATGCGGTGCTCTTCAAGTCCTTCCGTCGCGCGTGATAGCAATTCTTCGCCATTTGTCCTCGCTTCATGGGACAAATGGATCGCAGGGATTTTAGCAGGGGGCAGTGCCGCCCTGTATATTCGCACGTGTGCACCTTCTTTGCTTTTCGGTGACAGTGGAGAGTTCCAGTTCGTGCCTTACATCCTCGGCATCGCCCACCCCACCGGTTACCCCCTTTACGTGATGCTTGGTTGGTTGTGGAGTCATCTGTTGCCGCTGGGGAATGTTGCCTATCGTATGAACGTGTTCTCCAGCTTCTGGGCAGCGTTGACCGTTGGGACGATTTTTCTTCTGATGCGGAGCCTGATGACGCGCATCGTCGGCGGGAGTGACCTCGCCCCGGCGCGGATGGCCGCTGGAATCGCCAGCGCCACTTTCGCTGTCTCTCAAACCTTTTGGGGGCAGGCGGTCATCGCCGAAGTGTACACGCTCCATGCGTTTTTTGTGGTGTTGGTGCTCCTTCTTTTCTTGCGTTGGACGCAGTCACCGTTGCAGCGAGCTCGTATCGTCGCGTTCGCGTTCACGTTTGGGCTTGCTCTAGCTCATCACCGCACGATCCTGGCGCTGTTGCCGGGAATGTTCGTTTGTTTCTTGTTGTTGAGGCCGGTCGGGGATCGAGGCGTCTCGGTTGCGCTGCCCCGTGCACGCGTCGTGTGGCGTGAGGGGATGGTCGGGATAACCTGCCTGCTGGCACCGTTGCTGCTCTACCTGTATCTGCCGCTGCGCGCTCCTTATGTGCCATACACCACTATTTCTCTGAGCCGGGAACAGCAGCTGGTGCTCTACAAGAACACCGCGCAAGGACTGCTGGATCATATAACGGGTGCAATCTTTGCCGAGAACCTGCGCCTTGGCCTCGATCTGTGGGGTACGATGCCAAGCTGGACAACGCATCTGGCAGTGGTGGTGGAATTGCTGCGCGGGCAATTCGGCCTGGTCGGCATCTGTCTGGCATTTGTCGGATTGGCTCGAATGGTGTGGGCGCGACAATGGCCATGGTTGTCCCTGACTGCGCTCAGCTACATCACGGGTGTGCTGTTTAACCTTCTGTATGCCATCGGGGATGTGGAGGTGCTGTACATCCCCTCTTATTTGTTGGTGACCATTTGGATAGGCTTTGGCTTGGTCACACTTTCAGAAACGGTGACGCGGGTAAGCAGGCATCGGGTAGGGTATAGTGTGTTTTTGTTCGGTGTGGCGCTACCTGTATGGCTCTTCGTACAACACTTGCCTCAAGTTGATCGCTCTTCCGACGTGGCTGCGGAGGCGATGTGGCGCCCGATTTTGGAGCGCCCCATCCCATCCGGTGCTGTGCTGGTCAGCAATGATCGCGATGAGATGATGCCTTTGTGGTACTACCAGTATGTGGAAGGGCGACGACAGGATTTGCTGGGGCTTTTCCCGCGCATCGTCGCCGAACCGGAGTACAGGGACATCGGCGGGGTCTTGGATCAGGCCATTGCCAGTGGCAGACCGGTCTTTCTGATCAAGCCGATGCCCGGGTTGGAGGTGAAAGTGCAGCTACAGCCCAGAGAGGCGCTCGCTCCCACGATTCAAGTGGTGGGATTGGCAGCAGCTCGATCGCCCATGCACCGCATGGATGCTCAGCTAGATGGCTATGTGCGTTTGATCGGTTACGAGGTCATGCCCACCGTGGTACGGGCTGGAGACACATTGACGCTCCATCTCTATTGGGAGCCGCTGCAACCGCTTCCGCATAACTACACATCCTATGTACATGTGGTGGATGAACAAGGCAACCGCATTGCGCAGAGCGATCACCGTCCGGGCGGTGTCTACTATCCTACCTCTCTTTGGAAGCAAGGTGAGCATCTACTGGACACCCACACTATCATGCTGCCATCCACTGGTCATGCAGCGGTGTATCAGATTTGGGCAGGGATGTACCTCTATCCCACCATACAACCCCTTGGTGCAGCGGTTCGGATTGGGAGCGTGACGGTGATGGACTAGCCGCTGGATGATGACGGGTGTAGCATCCAACTTGACGTCCGCGATGGAGGAGCGACCGAAAGATATCCCCGCACTGACGTGTGCACTGACAGGAGGAATTCCCAGAGGTTATTATTGCCTCGTCTCACCTCCACTTAGCATGCTCAACAGTTCCAGCGCGCGGGCTCGCAGTCGGCCCGTTTTGTCCAGGTCCACCACCCGCAGGAATGCCCACCGGGCATGCTCCTCAAATCCAAGCATGAGATAAAGCCTGCCGAGGTGGTAATAGGTGCTGGCCTGTCCAGGATCTAATACGAGTGCGCTGAGCAGATGGAGCCGTGCTTGTTCCAGATCTCCAGCCAGAAGATACATCCATCCCAACAGATCACGCGCAGCAGCATTCTGAGGTGCCATTTGGGCGGCGGTTTGAGCGGCAGCCAGCCCACGATCGGCGACGCGCCACAATTTATCCGCGTAAAAACGTGCCAAGGTCAGGTGGACGTCCAGATTGCGAGGCGCTTGCGCTACAGCGGTGCGGAGTGCCTGTTCCGCTTGGGTGTAATGGCCCAGGTCTGCGTAAGCCTCGGATAATTCGAGCCAAGCTTCGGGATTTGCAGGTTCCAGCATGACAGCTATGCGCAGCTGCATAGTTGCCAAGTACAGCAGCCCTCTGCGGCGACAATGTGATCCCAACCATAAGCGGGCAACTGACCACTCTGGGCGCAGAATTACTGCTGCGCTGAGATGTTCCCAGGCAGGACGATCGAATCCCATCATGGCTTCGGCCCGTCCTAAAGCGGCAACGACTGCGGCGTCGTTCGGTTGCAGCGCATCGGCGCGTGTCAAAGCAATGCGAGCGAGCGGCCAGAGCTCGAGCTGCATCATAGCGAGCCCTATATGCTGGGCTGCTTGTGCAGGTGAGCGAAGCGTAGCCATATGGTCCAGCGCGCTCAGCAGTTGATCCCGCTGCGTGCGGATCTCCACAGGGGCGTCCTCTGAGATGCGAGAGAGCGCAGCGCGCGCTTCTGCCGGGTTGCTGAGGGCCAGGATAGCCCCGCGCAGCAGGTGGCCTGCAGCGATCGTGCCCAACTGATCTGGCCCAGACAGGTCGTTCAGATGCACCATTGCCAGACCGGCCTCGAGCATTGCGTTCGCTTCTTCCAAGCGTCCTTCGTATAGCAGAGCCAACGCAAGGCCTAGTCGTGCCGACATCAGGTCGGGCTGGTAGCGGAGGGCAGTTTGCCAATGGGTGGCGGCGGTAGTAATCTCATTTTGAGCCCAGTTGGCGCTTGCGAGGCCAGCCCAAGCAACAGCGTCGTCTATGTGGCGTGCCAGGGCACGGTTAAAGGCGTCGATGGCCAGTGGCCAACGTTGTTGAGTGAGATAGATGTGACCGACAGCCACCAGAGGAGCCGATTCGGTCGGCAGGAGCGCAGCAATTTGTTCATAGGTTTGCACTGCGCTGTTGTACGAGCCGAGGGCATATAGCTCCTCGGCTGCCTGCCAGAGCATCTCAACAGCTCCTGGATGTGGTGGATCTGCCCATGCTGCGACGAGCATGACAAACACCCATATTGCCACCCTTGCGATATGCAAGGGCGGATGCTTCCTCACAAATCCCGGAATAAGGTTTGTCGCGCTCATACGGATGCAAATGAACCATGCTCAGAGTGATGCGCGAAACTGGATGGCTTGATTCTAATCGATTGCATCTCGCTGTGCGATATAGCCAAGTCACTTCTTCGAAGGAGGTACATAGCTCGTGACACTCGTTGTGACAAAACCAACTGAACATGCGCTTGCGGCCGACAGTGGCTGGGCCGCCGAGGTCACCTTCCATGTGCGATACGCCGAGACCGATCAGATGGGGATTGTGCACCACAGCGCGTACGTGCCATGGCTAGAGGAGGCGCGCAGTGCTCTGTCGCGCCAATACGGACGACCCTATGCCGATTTTGAGCGTGCGGGATATGGTTTGGCCGTCACCGAGCTCCATCTGCGTTTCATCACCCCAGCGCGCTACGATCAAGCGGTGACCGTACGCGTGCGGGTCAGTAAGGTGCGCAGCCGGGGAGTGGATTTTGAATACGCTGTGGTCGATGCGGCCACTGGCGAATGCCTGGCGACCGGTTGCACCGTGCACGTCTGCATCGACCAGGCGGGGCGACCGGTGCGCATCCCGCCGGACTGGCAGGCGTTCTGGGCCAGCCTCAAGCGATGAGATCGCGCGTCCTATCCGCCATTTGGCCTATACGAGAACATTCGATATCCGTCACTTGGCGCATGAAAAGGCGCGACATGATCGGCTTTATAGCCGATGTATTATGGGGTGTGAAGTCTTATAATGGAGGCAAAAAGCGAGTACCTCGCGCATCTCCTTCTTCCCCGTCCAGAGAGCGGTCTGTTCCCCCCGATCTCTGGACACATTGAAATCTGAAAGGTCGAAAGATTGTTCTTTCGACCTTTTCTTTTTTATCCCGTTGATGTATAATTTTAAAGCTCCAGGGTGGGAAAGCCCGCTCGGTCAGAGATACATCTCTGACCTGAGAACTGTTTATACGGAGGCGAAGCTAGTCAGCGATGGAATCGGGGCCTGAGGAACTTCAGGAACTCAAGCGTCGCCTGGGGGAGATTCGCGATTTACACCGTGCCGCCGCGGTGCTGTCGTGGGATCAACAAACCTATATGCCACCTGGCGGTGCAACGGCGCGCGCCGAACAACTGGCCACCCTACAGAGGACAGCTCACATCTGGTTCACCAGCGATGAGATCGGGCAGTTATTGGAAGCACTGCGTGCTCCTGCCGCCGAGTGGGATTATGACTCGGATGAAGCGAGCTTGGTGCGCGTGACTCTGCGCGATTATGAGAAGGCGCGCCGCATCCCGCCCGCCCTGATTGCCGAGCTGGCGCGCGTCTCGACACTTGCGTATGAGGCATGGGTCAAGGCAAAAGCGACAGCCGACTTCGCGCTCTTCCTTCCCCATCTGGAGAAAATCGTGGACCTCAATATCCAAATCGCCGAGGCTTTGGGATATCCAGAACGCCTGTATGACGCGCTGTTGGACCAGTACGAGCCGGAGATGAAAACGGCGCAGGTGGCGGCTTTGTTTGACCAGCTGAAGGCAGAACTGGTGCCCATTGTCAAGGATATCGCCAATCAAGCGGATCCCAACGGTGATGCGATCTTGCAACGACCTATGGATGTGCAAAAGCAGTGGGATTTCGGGTTGGCTGTCTTGCGCGATATGGGATTTGACTTCGACCGGGGCCGCCAGGATAAATCAGTTCATCCCTTCACAACTTCTTTTTCGATCAACGACGTGCGGCTGACGACACGTTTAGATCCCAACTACTTCCCGACCGCCCTGTTTGGCACCATTCATGAAGGCGGTCACGGTCTCTATGAACAGGGACTGTCACCGACGTTGGAGCGAACCGGTCTGGACGACGGTGCCTCGCTGGGCATTCACGAATCGCAGTCGCGACTGTGGGAGAACCTGATAGGCCGCAGTCGCGCGTTTTGGATGCACTATTTCCCGCGCCTTCGGCAGATGTTCTATGAGCAGATGGGAGATGTGGAGTTTGAGTCGTTCTACCGGGCGATCAACATGGTAAAACCTTCCTTCATCCGTGTCGAAGCAGACGAAGTGACCTACAACCTGCACATCATGCTTCGGTTTGAGCTGGAGAACGATATGCTGGAGCGTCGTGTGCCGCTCCGTGAGCTGCCGGATGCATGGAATGCTAAGATGGAAGAGTATCTGGGCATTGTCCCACCCAACGACACCCTCGGAGTATTGCAGGACGTACATTGGTCCGGCGGTATGTTGGGCTACTTCCCGACCTACTCTTTGGGTAATTTGTACTCTGTGCAGTTCTTCGAGAAAGCAAAGTGCGACATTGATGGTCTTTCAGACCAGATTGCGATGGGGGATTTCACAGAGTTGTTGAAATGGCTGCGTCAGAACATTCACCAACACGGGCGCAAGTACACACCGGCAGAGCTGGTGGTTAAAGTCACCGGCAAGGAACTGACAGCGACGGACTACATTGGCTACATCAAGCAAAAGTTCGGCGAGCTCTATTCACTGTGAGCGCGCTATGGCAAATGGCCTCCTGATGTGCCGCTTCATCATCGATCCACTGAAATGCTCACATTTCTGAGGGGTGACTCAAGCGATATGCGGCGTGAGCGAGTGTCTGATGACATTTATGTATTCACCAGCGATTTATATGCGCAAGTGACCGCCACGGCGGTCATCACTGCAGAGGGCATTGTCACCATTGACACCTTGCCGTTTCCCGAGGAAACGCGCGCGATGGTTGCCTTTCTGAAAGGGCTGGGGCGTGGTCCTATCCGTTATCTCATCAACACGCACTGGCACGGCGACCACACCAATGGCAACTTCCTCTTTGGAAATGTGCAATTGATATGCCATCAGCTGTGTGCTCAGACAATGGTGGATATGATCAATCTCAAAGCGAGTCGAGCTCGAGACAAACGACCATCTGAGGAAGAGGAGTTGCCAGTCCGAGTACCGGACATTACCTTTGATGAGGGGGAAATGTGTTTGCACTTGGGAGGTAAATCTTTGCAACTGATTCCATCCCCGGGGCACACTCCCGACTCGATCGTGGTGTACATCCGAGAGGACAAGGTGCTCCTCGCTGCAGACACTATGATGCCCCTGCCCTATTTCGTGGGGGGCAGTTATCGAGACTTCCTCAATTCGCTGAAGGGGTTGCTTCAGCTGAACATCGACACAATCGTTCAAGGCCATGGCGAGGTGTTGTTACGGGGTGAGGTGAAGGAGGCGATCCAAAGCAATATTCGCTACTTGACCATCATCCAACAACGCCTGGCGGAGATGATAAAAGCGGGGCAAAGCCTTGAAGAAGCACTGCGTCGGTTGGATATCGAATCGTGCGGCAAGTCGCGCATATCGCTCAATGGGATGGTTCAGGATCTCCATTATGCCAACCTACGGGCATTGTATCAGGAGATGACCCAATCGAATGACCGTTCTGCTGTACCAGACCGACAGTTACATCAGAGAGTTTGAAGCTGCCGTGGTGGACCTGCAACCGCAGCTCAACGCGGTGGCGTTGGATTGCACCGTCTTTTTCCCCGGCGGAGGCGGTCAGCCGGCGGATCGAGGTTGGCTTGAGCTCGGTGATCGTATTCTGCCTGTCGTGCAGCTGAAGCGCGACGGAGAGCTGATCTGGCATGTCATCGAGGGAACGCTTCCGAAGCCCGGGACCCGGGTGACGGGCCGGTTGGATTGGGAGCATCGCTACCGCCTGATGCGCACCCATACCGCCTTGCACATCCTGTGCGGTGTTGTCTGGCGTGATTATGGGGCATTGGTCACAGGTGGGAATATGGAGCCTCTGAAAGGCCGCATGGATTTTGAATTTGAAACACTGCGCCAAGAGTTAGTGCGCGAGATTGAAGAGCGGGTAAATGCCGAGGTGGCGGCGGGTCGCGAAGTGCGGGTGCGGGTGCTGCCGCGCGAGGAAGCATTCCGCATTCCCGACTTGATTCGCACGAAAATCAACTTGTTGCCGTCTCAGATCACCCAGGTGCGCACGGTTGAGATTGTGGGATTGGATCTGCAGGCGGATGGTGGTACCCACGTAGCCAACACACGCGAAGTGGGACGCATCCGTGTGGTGGATTACAAGAGCAAAGGTCGCATCAATAAGCGCATTGAAATAGAACTAGATGAATGAGGTCACCCGTCTATGCCTTTTCGAGAAGTACCGGCCAACGTTGATTTCATTGTCCAGGAGTATGAGATACTCCGCTTCTGGAAGGAAACGCGCGCCTTCGAGGTGATGCGCGAGCTTCACCGTGGACAGCCCCCGTGGTCCTTTATCGATGGCCCCATTACGGCTAATAACCCTATGGGCGTCCACCATGGCTGGGGGCGCACCTATAAGGACCTGTTCAACCGTTTCTGGACCATGCGTGGACGAGAGTTGCGGTACCAGAACGGGTTCGATTGTCAGGGCCTCTGGGTCGAGGTGGAGGTGGAAAAGGAGCTGGGCTTCCGGTCCAAACGCGATATTGAAGCTTACGGTCTGGACCGTTTTGTGCGCAAATGTAAGGAGCGAGTGTTGCGCTATGCAGCCATCCAGACCGAGCAGTCCATCCGCCTGGGTTATTGGATGGATTGGAACGATCCCAATCAGCTGCGTTGGCTGGCAGATTTGATCATCGAGGATCCCTCGCGTGTCATCACCATCGAAGGTCCGCTCGGACCAGTGACCGACACGGTGGAGCAGATTGTCGGCCGTCTTGGCATGCCGGAATTGGGCGGAAGCTACTTCACGTTCTCTAATGAGAACAATTACATGATCTGGACTTTCTTGAAAAAGTGTTGGCAGAAGGGCTGGCTCTATCGCGGTGCTGATGTGATGCCTTGGTGCCCGCGCTGTGCCACAGGCATCAGCCAGCACGAAATTGTGACCGACGGTTATGTGGAATTGACCCATCCCGGCGTGACGTTGCGCTTCCCATTGCGCAATCGACCCGGCGAATCGCTGCTGGTGTGGACAACTACGCCGTGGACTCTCACCAGCAACGTGGCAGCCGCCGTGGGGCCGGAGCTGACCTATATCAAAGTCCGTCACAATGGCGAAGTCCTCTACCTGTCGAAGGGCACACTCCATATGCTCAAAGGCCCGTATGAAGTCCTGGCCGAGATGCCGGGTTCAGCCCTGGAGGGCTGGACCTACGAGGGTCCCTTTGACGAACTGGAAGCAGCCCAGATGCCTGGGGGATGCACGGAACAGGAGGACCTGATCCGTGACATCAAAGAGAGTGCCCGCGAGGCACACCGTGTCATCTTGTGGGATGAGGTAGGTGAAACAGAGGGGACAGGCATCGTGCACATTGCGCCCGGGTGTGGCGCTGAGGACTTCCAGCTGGCTAAGCAACATCGGCTGCCGTTGGTCGCACCGTTGGATGAAGAGGGGTATTTCACCTCCCACTTTGAACCGTTCACCGGTCGACACGTCACCGAGGTGCGCGAAATGATCTTTGAGAGCCTCAGGGAGAAGGGGCTCCTTTACGACGTCTCCTCTTATACTCACCGCTATCCAGTATGTTGGCGCTGCAAGACCGAACTGGTCTTCCGACTGGTGGACGAGTGGTTTATCAGTATGGGACCGGTCTACGACAAGCCACGCGAGGCGCTCACCAAGGAAGAGAAAGAGAGAAGTTTGCGTTATCAAATCATGGACATCGTCAGCCAGATCCGCTGGATTCCCGAATTTGGCTATGCCCGCGAGATGGACTGGCTCTACAACATGCACGACTGGATGATCAGCAAGAAGCGCTACTGGGGGTTGGCATTGCCGTTCTGGACATGTCCGCAATGCGGACATTATGAGGTGATCGGGGACGAGTTTGAGCTGGAAGCACGTGCAGTGGCGGGATGGGAGACATTTGCCGGTCACACTCCGCATCGCCCTTACATTGATGCGATCAAAATTCGTTGTCCACGTTGTCAGGAGCTGATGAGTCGTATTCCGGATGTTGGCAACCCTTGGCTCGATGCCGGCATTGTGAGCTTCAGCACCCTGCGCTACCGAACAGATCGCGAATACTGGCGTAAGTGGTACCCGGCACACTGGATCAGCGAGTCGTTCCCTGGCCAATTCCGCAATTGGTTCTATAGCCTGCTGGCTATGGCAACTGTGCTGGAGAACAGCCCGCCTTTCTTGCAGAACTTCGGCTATGCCACGCTCCTCGCGGAAGATGGACGCCCCATGCACAAGAGCTGGGGCAACGCCATCGAATTCAACGATGCAGCGGACAAAATGGGCGTGGATGTCATGCGCTGGTTGTATTGCGCCCAAAAGCCGGACCAGAACTTGCTGTTCGGTTATCGCCGTGCCGATGAAACGCGCCGTCGCTTCCTGATCCCCTTGTGGAACGTTTACAACTTCTTCGTCACCTATGCACGTTTGGATCAATGGGAACCTGCCACGGATCCATTTGATCCGGCTCATCCCGAGGGGGAGGTGCCACAGACAGAAGCTCTATTGGATCGATGGATTCTGGCGCGCATCAATCAACTCACGGCGCGATGCACCCAATGTCTGGAGGATTCGGATGCCTACACGGCCACCATCCTCATCGAAGAGCTCTTGGACGATCTGACAAACTGGTATGTACGGCGCAGCCGGAGACGCTTCTGGAAGAGCGAGCACGATGCAGATAAGAAAGCAGCTTATGCCACCTTGTATTATGTGCTGGTGCGCCTTGTCAGGTTGCTTGCGCCGTTCACCCCGTTTGTGACGGAGGTGATGTACCAGAACCTGGTGCGCGAGGTGTGCCTGCAGGCTTATGGCAGTGTACATCATACCTCTTGGCCCTTGGCCGATATGGCGGCTGTAGATGAGGATCTATTGGCGCGCATGGCGCTGGCACGTCGCATTGCCAGTATCGGCCTGGGAGCTCGTGGAAGCGCTAACATCAAGGTGCGTCAACCGCTTGCCAAGGCTTTGGTTCACCTGGCGGATGCCGCATCGGCCGCTGCGCTGGACGATGAGATGAGAGCGATCATCATGGACGAGCTGAACGTGAAATCCTTGGAGCTCGTGTCGGATGAAAGTGCGCTGGTTCGCTACCAGATTCTGCCGGATAACAAGCTGCTAGGACCGCGTTTCGGTGCCACCTTTCCCAAGGTGCGCGCAGCGTTGGCTGCGGCAAATGCTGCGGAGATCGTAAGACAGGCGCGGAGCGGCCTGCCGATATCTCTGAGTGTGGATGGGAATACCGTGCAGCTCTTACCGGAGGAGATCATCATCCAAACCCAACCGACGCCTGGTCTGGCTGTGATGACAGAGAAAGGTATCACGGTTGCGGTGGATACGGTGATCACCCCGGCCTTGCGTTCTGAGGGATTGGCACGCGAGATCGTGCGACGCATCCAAACCCAGCGCAAGGATGCCGGTTTTAACGTCGAGGACCGCATCACCACATATTATGTGGCAGATGGGGAGCTGGCCGAGGTGATCCGTGAATGGGCGGATTACATCAAGGCGGAGACGCTTTCGGTATCCATACGAGCTGAACAGCCCCCACGCGAAGCCTTCACAGAACAACACACGATTGAGGGGATGCCCATCGCTCTGGGCGTGCGTCGCCTTGAATGAGCGCAGGGGTTATGCCACG
>QEXY01000025.1 GCA_003130875.1 Ardenticatenia bacterium | reverse complement strand
GTGTTCTTGCGGAACATTCCGTTCTCCTCGGGCAGGGTTTTCGGGAATTATAGCTAGATCCGCCTGTTTGGGGAAGGGCCTCACACCCAGATGCATACCCTTTTTGCAGTGGACTCATTCCATCTCCGCTGCAGTGTGTGCTATGATATCACCTGAGCACCGTATCGGTCCTCTCCATCAGCGCTCGGATACTCGCCGGTCACTTTGAGATGGGGACGTTAAGGAGGGCGCCGTAGCAGATTATCTGATCGTCCTCCTTCAAGCGACGAGGAGGTGTCCTTTGAGTGCGCTGCTTTGGGGCTGGTGGAAAGCGGCGATCGTAGCAGGTCTGTTGTTGTGCCTGGGGAGCAGCATGAGCCCAGTTGCAGCTCCCAACTCTTTCATAGAGATCGGCGCACCACTGGCCATCACCGCGGATACGTATCCCAACAGTGAGCCATGCGCTGTTTACAACGGTCGTCATCACGAGTATCTGGCCATATGGACAACGCGCCACGGCGCCGCGACACGCGATATCTGGGCACGCCGCGTGGGTCGGGACGGCCAAATGGGCGACGTGTTCCAGCTGGCGAGCTACCCGGGGCGTTATTGCTATCAGATTCGCGCCATCTATAACCCGATGCGGGACGAGTACGCGGTAGCTTATACCTGCTGGCACGGCCTGACTGGCTACGATGTGTTCGTGACGCGCGTGCGTTGGGATGGTGCAATGTGGAATGCATACGATACCATTATCGTCGCCGCTACAGAACGCTCGGAGACTCACCCGGCCATCGCTTACAATGCACATGCTGATGTATATCTGGTGGTGTGGACCGAGCAGAGCACGCGCTTCGATGCGCGTCTGTGGATGCGACGCCTTTCAGCTGCTGATGGGAAGTGGTTGGATGAGGCAGTCGAGGTAGGCGGAACAACTGGCGAACAGCGCGCTATGGCCGATGTAGCGTATAACCCGATGCGCGATCGCTATCTGCTCGTCTACCTCTTTGAAACGGACGGTCCGGCGGATGTGCGCTACAGGACCATCCCGGGTGATCTTTCGAATCTCGGCAGCGAAGAGCGCCTGTGGGAACACTCCGCGGCTTTGCATGCGTTGCCCCCGGCGGTCGCCGGCGGCGTGGATGAGTATCTCGTCGCCTGGCCGGTGCGCTATATGCAAGCGTCGCCGCCTTCCACTGAGCGTATGGACCTGTATTGGCAAAAGCTGGATGGTGAAGGCAATGTCATTGGCCCACCCAATGGACGGCTGAGCGCCGACCCGCCTTTCGACGAGCGCTACGATCCAGACATTGCATACAGCCATGGCTATGGCTATCTCGTCACAGCTTGCTATGCGATCTCTCATCGCTGGGAAGCCGATGTTTATGGCTATCACGTGCTGGAGGGGCAGGATGCCCTGCGTGGTGTTGAGTTCGCCATAGACAACCGCTCGGGCAAGCAGATGGAGCCCGCAGTCGCGTGTGCTCCAAATGGCGGATGTTTAGTGGTAGAGACATACTATGCCACCTCGCGAAGCGACAGTGACATCGTGGGACGCTTGCTCCATCCCGGTTGGCTTGCTTTCCGTCAGCGTTGAGCTCAAGGTCTCGAGCTGCGCCACCTCCCCGCCCGGATAAGATTGTGAAGAATGTCACATTCCGATTTGACAACCCGCAATAGTAGGAGTATGATGAGACTATCAAAGTGATTTGCCCCCGTGCCTGGCAGGTCGGTTGCCCGTATATAAGGAGGTGAGAGGAAACTATGCACACAGTGGTCGCGATTAAACAAGTGCCGGACACCACCAATGTCCGCATTAACCCGGAAACAGGTACGCTCATTCGAGAGGGTGTGCCCGCGATTATCAACCCGTATGATCTCCATGCAGTCGAATTGGCCGTGCGCCTCAAAGAGCACTTTGGGGGGAAGGTGACGGTGATCACCATGGGGCCCCCAAAAGCTGCAGAAGCGCTGATTGAATGTGTCGAACAGGGCGCCGATCGTTGCATCCTGATCACAGATCGCAAGTTTGCTGCGGCAGACACATTGGCCACTTCGTATGTTCTGGCACGGGCGATTGAAGCATTGCAAGAAGAAGGCCCTATTGACCTCTACCTGTTCGGTCTGCAAGCGATTGACGGAGACACCGCGCAAGTCGGTCCTGGTGTGGCCACGCGCCTGAATGTGCCACTCATCAGCTACGCGCTGCACATCGAATCCATCGATCCGGAAGCGCGCGTGGCGGTTGTGCATCGCAAGACCGAGCGTGGCATTGAGGTGCTGCGCACGCGCTTACCTGCGCTTCTGACCGTATTGAAAGAAATCGCACCGGTGCAGCGTGCCCCACTTCCCAACCTCATCCGGGCCGCACGCTACAAGCCTGAAGTATGGAGCAGCACAGACCCGGTGCCGTTTGATCAAGATCAGATCGGCATCAGGGGATCGCCAACCGTAGTCGGACGCGCCTATACCCCCGCTCCGCGCCAGGCAGGGGACATCATCCGGGTCTCCGAGCTAGGGTTGCAGGAGTGCGTGAAGCGCGCGTTGCAAAATGTTCAAGCATCGGGAGCTGTCGACCTCGCCAGCATAGTGGATGCGAAGCGTCCAACGGATGGGAATGGAGGAGAACACTCATGACAGACGAAACCGCGGTCAAGCGCATCTGGGTCTTTATCGAGCAGGAGGAAGGGCGTGCCCATCAAGTGTCTTGGGAGCTTATGGGGGCAGCCACCCGGCTATCCAAAGAGCTTGAGGGAAGCCAGGTGGAGGGTGTTCTACTGGGATATAATGTGGCGCATATCGCCGAGGAGGCATACCGCTACGGTGCGAGCCGGGTTTACTTAATTGAGGATCCAGTGCTCGAGAAATACCGCAATTTGCCGTATTCCGTTGGCGCCAGCAAGCTGGTGCAGAAGTACAAGCCCGAGATATTCTTGATCGGGGCGACCACCTTGGGTCGTGATCTGGGCAGTTCGATCGCCACGCGGGTGCGCACCGGCTTGACCGCCGACTGTACCGAGCTGGCCATTGACCCCAACTTGAAGATCCTGGCGGCCACGCGTCCCACCTTTGGGGGCAATCTGATGGCTACCATCCTGTGTCGCACGCATCGTCCCCAGATGGCCACCGTTCGCCCGCGCGTTCTCCCGTTGCCCGAGCCGCTGCCTACCGCCACCGGTGAGCTCATCCGCGAGTCCCTTGACCTCAGCGAGGATGACATACCTGTCAAACATGTGGGATTCATCCCCCGTGAGGGAGGTCTCAACATTGAATATGCAGACGTCATCGTCGCGGGAGGACGTGGACTCGGAAGCCCGGACGGTATCAAATTGCTGGAGGAGCTGGCTGGGCTCTTGGGGGGTGTGGTGGGCGTGTCACGTCCCTTGGTGGACGCCGGCTGGATCAGCTATGAGCATCAGGTCGGCCAAACCGGCAAGACAGTACGCCCCAAGCTGTACATCGCCGCCGGCATCTCCGGCGCGGTACAACATCGTGTGGGAATGGCAAACTCCGATTTCATCTTGGCGATCAACACCGATCCCAACGCTCCGATATTCCAGATCGCCAGCTTGGGCATCGTCGGAGATCTATACGAGGTAATTCCCGAGCTGATCAACCAGGTCAAGGCGATGCAGCAGGGAACCGAGAGGAGCTGAACCATGGCCAACAAACTGACCTTCGATGCAATTGTCGTCGGCGGCGGTCCTGCTGGCACTTCGGCGGCGATCACGATGGCCAAAGCGGGACTGCAAACCATCCTCATCGAGCGCGGGCGTTTCGCCGGTGCCAAGAATTTCTTCGGCGGTGTGTTGTACACCCACGCACTGAACGAAGTGCTCCCCGACTGGCAATCGCGCGGACCAGCACTCGAACGCCCGGTGACTGACACGGGCTACTGGCTGCTTTCGCCCGATAGTGTGCTGCGTTTCACTCAGAAAAGTGAGCGCTACAAGAAAGTCCCTGCCGAATCGTACACTGCTTTGCGCGCGAACTTCGATCCATGGTTTGCTCAACAAGCGGTGGATTTGGGTGTGCTGGTGATCACCAAGACCACCGTCACAGGATTCTTGCGGGATGAAAAGGGACGCGTGATTGGCGTGACCACTGATCGCCCTGATGGAGACGTCTATGCACCGATAGTGATCATCGGGGAAGGTGTGAACAACTTACTCACGCAGCAACTTGGCCTGGCTAAAAGCGATCTGCCCCCACGCTACGTAGCGCTCTCTGTTAAGGAATATCTTGGATTGCCGGAAAAAGAGGTGGAAGCACGTTTCGGGCTGAGCGGCCCCGATGAAGGGGTAGCCATCGACATATTCGGCGATGTGACGCTCGGTCTGCCAGGCACGGGTTTTATCTACACGGATAAGGCGGGCATCTCAATCGGTTGTGGTCTGTTGCTGGAGCAGCTCGTCATCAACAATTTGAAGCCGTACGAGATCCTGGCACGCTTCAAGAATCACCCGATCATCAAGCCCTATCTCGAGGGGGCTGAACGGTTGGAGTATGGGGCCCACTTGATCCCGGAAACGGGCTACGACCGTATGCCTGCCCTGTACACGGATGGTGTGATGATCGCGGGCGATGCGGCGGGCATGGTGGACGCGCTGCACCGCGAAGGCACCAACCTGGCCATGATAGCGGGCAAAATGGCAGGAGAGACCGCTATCGAGGCCCACAAACAAAAGAATTTCTCGGCAGAGTTCCTGAAGGGCTATCGGCGTCGTTTACAGGATAGCTTCGTGTTGAAGGATCTCAAGCAATACCGCCGTATGACCGACTTCTTGGACAGTACTCCCCATTTTATGGAGACGTATGTGAACTTCGCCAACGACGCAGCGTACCGTTATTTCACCGCCCATGGCATGGCGAAGCGCGATATGGAGAAGGAGATCATCCGGCTATTGACCCGAAGACGTTCGTTCCTGGGTGTCGCCGTTGATATGATTAAACTGCTACGCGGTATGAGGGGATGACCATGAGCGAGAAAAAGCGCACCACACTCAATCCAGCATTGGCAGCCACTTTACCACCAACCAATGTGGATGATCTGCTTGTCAGTGTGAAATATTATGTGGATGAGGAATACGCCCACATCCGCATTAAGGACGATAGGGTCTGCGCCGAGTGTGCTCATCACCCGTGTCTGGACTTCTGTCCGGCCGGCGTGTTCACTCAAGACCGCACCGGCAAAATCCTGGTGGGCTATCAGGCCTGTTTGGAATGTGGGAGCTGCCGCATTGGCTGTCCCTATCAGAACGTTGATTGGAACCTGCCGCGCGGCGGTTACGGCGTGGCGTACAAGTTCGGTTGATCAAGGGTGGAGTGGAGGAGGGATCTCAATGCACGAAGAGGCGATTTTGAAAATCGATCAGGCGGCAGTAGCGCTTTTGCAGGCACTTGAAACTTATGGCGGTGAGTTGCAGTCCTGCCTGGCAGCACAAGAGCTGGAAAGGTTGCATAGCGAGATCGTCAACTTACGCCAAACTCTGTTGGGTCTGGAAATGGGCATCCTCTACCAGGACTGGGGATCCGAGGAGGATGTGAAGCGCAAGCTCGCCGACATCTGCCGTGAAGCGATCCCCATTTCAGAGGCAGCGGCACGCCTCAAGGGCGCTCAGGGGCAGTCTGGCCAGGAAACAAAGAAGGAAGACTAGCTGCCTGTCATTCCCAACGAAAGACAAACTCTTCGCTGTTGGGGCTCAACTGCGTGGCGGTGCCGTCTGGGTTCTTTCTTTCCACGTACACGTACCAGCGATAGAGCAATGCCGGACCGTCCGCCTGGTAGTAGAAGCGCTCCGGCACGCGCCACGTCGTTTCCTTGATGTCATCCCCCTGGTACACCGGTTGTCCTTGCTGTAGATAGATGAGGCGCACTGCATACCATTCGTCTTCGGCCAGCGGGCCAACTGGTTCCCATTTCAGATAAGCTAACGACCCGCCGATCTTGCCGCCATTCTCCGGCTCGAGCAGCTTGGGAGCGGGATACTTGTAAGTCGGTTGCGGCGGCTCGGTCGGTGCCGGGGTGTTGGTCGGCACACGCCGCGGGGTCGGTGGAGGCTCCGGAGTCGGGGTGGCCGTGACCACAATGATGATGGGTGTGGGCGTGGGAGGCTGCTCGATAATCGGCGTTGGCGTCTCCGTGGGCACTGTCGTGGGTGTCGGCGTATCGGTGGGTGCAGGTGTCGCGGTGGGCGTTGCCGTGGGTGCCGGGGTTGGCGTTTCGGTGGGCGTCGGTGTCGGGGTGGCGATCACCCCGCTTAAACCAGCTGGAAGGACCTGGGCAAGCCATTGTGCTGCCGTTTGATTATTGCCCACCAGCCATGCAATACCCCAAATGGACACAGCACAGCAGCCGATGACCAAAAGCGTTGCCGCGATCGCCAGAAGCGGAGAGGCCGGTCGCCGTTCTTCCTCTGCCACTTCCTCTATAGGCCGCGGCACACGAGCCGGCATAGGTTTTGGGGCTGGTGCTCTAGGTATACTTGGTTTCACACTTGGTGCCGGCTTCGGAGCGACAGGACGTGAGGTGCGAGATCTCGCCACAACAGCGGGTTGAGGTGGGCGCGGCGGCGGAGGTGGGGGTGCTGCCGGTGCCGCTGACTCAACCTGTGCACGAGCAGAGGGCACTGGCTCGGCTGGTTCAGGTCGTGGAGGTGCAGGAGGCACTGGCTTGGCCGGCTCGGACCGTCGTACCACCGCCTCCGGGATTGAAGTGGGCGCAGCAGGCATTTTCGGGCGCGATGGTGCCACTTCGGGAGGTTCCGCCTTTGATACTGGCGACCAGCCTTCATCCATAGCTGCTAGTTCTTTGCGCAGCGTCTCGATCTCCTCTAAGCTGGGCGCTCCCTCGGGAGGTGGTTCGGATACCCTCGCAGGGGCTTCCGCCTCCTCCGGGAAAATGCCGGCATCACGAGTCGGCGCCAAGGGCACAGGCTGGTCGGACAAGGACGCTTTTTCCCCGATCACAACCCCCAGGATCCGTTCGATGGTTGCGGTGTCAAGCCCCTCCCATTCACTTCCCGGAAATAGGTGATCGTTAGGGCTATCTGGTCGGACGACCAGCCAGGCGATCAATGCACGTTGCGTTTGCTCATCGAGTATGAGCTCCTGGGATTTTTCTGACGCGCCCTCCTGAGCATAGGGATCTGCTGCGAGCACTAAAGAGCGCGTTGCCAGGCGAACATCGCCCAACCTGAGCGAAGAGATCTGCTGCGGCGTCAGGCCCAGACGACCGTTCAACGCCCTTATCGCGTCATCACGGACCTTCTCCAACGATGATCCCACTTCTTCAGCCATAACGATCCCCGGTTCTAAGCATTTTCTCGGCAAAATGTGCCGTGTTTTATCTTTTCTTGCGGCGAGATAACAGGATGAACAGCAGCACTCCAGTTGTGATCTGCCAGATCCAGGCGAGGTCGCCAGGTCCGCCCGGTCCGGTACAGGGACGTGTGCGCAGTATCTTGATCAGTCGCAGCTCATGGGTAGCGGCGGCGAGCTCCTCATTGGTCATGATGTGAGGCTCAAGCCCGGCAGCGCGGGCGAACACGCCGCTATGCAGCAAGACCTGTCTCAGCAAGGGAACACGTAGCCGTGAATCAGTCACTTCCTCAGCGAGGCCAGCCCACCAGCTGTCCGGCAGCCATATCTCCACTTCCGGGTTGGTGTTGACTGCATGCTGCCAACCGCACCGATCCCCAAAGGTGGGCAAGCAATACACTTCCCCATCTATCAGGGCATAATGCGCCGGTACCCGATGATAGCGGCTGCCCTTGCGCACAGCGTGCCCCAGGATCAGCATTTGTCCGACCAGCGGTGACCACATAGGCGCCCAATGCCCCAGCCCCAGCCGCCACGCGAATACGATCAACCCGCTGGAACGCGCCCAGTTGACCAACCCCTTTTGCCCAACGACTGGATGCATACCGTTCCTCAGATATTAGCTCTTCTGCCTCACAGCACAGCGCTACTGCTCACCGGACCGGTGCGACGGCCTGTGCGTCTCATTGTAGATGCTAAACGTGCATTCGTGCAAGTATCCTGGATGAGGGTGTTGAAAAAGTCCGCTGAAAAGTGTTATGCTGCCTTGGCAGCGCGTTCATAGGCTTCATTCAGCCCGGATGAT
>QEXY01000147.1 GCA_003130875.1 Ardenticatenia bacterium | reverse complement strand
GATTGACCACCCTCCGCACGCGCGGGTTCGCCGCCATCCACCAACCCACCCCGAAGAACAGCAGCGAGACACTCACTGGGAGCACTTCATAGGGCAGGCCGGCAATGACTGCCCGCCTCAACCAAATGATCCGCTCTAGAGGCAGCAATCCTAACGCGTAGAGGATGTATCCCGTCAGCCCGAGCGCACATCCTGCCAGCGAACGTGCCAGGCTTTCGGAGAGCATCAATCTTCGAGAAGCTGTGATGCGGAATATGAGGACGCCGACCAGTCCGAGCGCGAGCACAGATAGAAACAGATCAAGCGCGCCGACCATCTTGTCGTGTGAAGTGGTCGCGGACGGTTTCTCGGGCAAAACCTCTTCGCTGGGAACCGATGCGATCTCCCGCGTAGGAGTGGTGGTTGCAATTATAGCGGATGTCGGTTGGGTGGTTGCCGTAGTTTGAGAGCGATCGATGCCAACCTCGACAGGGCCTTGTTCCGGGATAGTGATGATGAGACGCACCGAGCGCTGGGCCGGTTCGCTGACCGCGGTGACTTGCCAGGTGCCACTGCGCTCGAGTTCGAAACTGGCCGCCGCCACGCCGTCCACTGTGGTGGCCTGCAGACGCGCTTCCAAGGACTGGGCCATATCTAACAGACGGAATTCGACCGGCGTCCCATCTGGCACCGGCCGTCCATTGCGATCCATGATTCGACTCGTGCGCAGGGTCAACACATCTCCAATTCGCACATTGAGTTTGACGGACAGTGGGGTCACCTCCGGCGCGATCGGTGATGGGGTAAGAGAGGGCAACGTGGTGCCTTCCACTACTCCCGACTCTGTCACAACCTCAAGGCCGATGACCTGACCGGGATCAGGGCGAGTCACTTCGATGATCTGATAGCCGGTCGCATTGACATCTACTGGGGATGTTCCGCGCGGTTGAAACTCCTGAAACAACAGGCGCACTGCCATTTCCAAGAAAGGCGTGGTCTTACTATACAGCCCGTAATAGGCGGTCAGCTGGCTAACTTCGGTGGCGTCCAGAAAGTAGGGTGCGTTAAAGGCGAACACGATTAGCTTCTTGCCCTCTAGAGTCTCGGGCCACTCGCGCAGGAAGAGTTTGAGCGCATCTGAGTCAGGATAGCGGGCAGGGTCAACGTCCAGCATTGCGAAAATGAGCCAGTTCGCATCGCGGATGAGCTGGACGTTCGCTGTAATGGTTGACACAGGAGGCGTGCTCAGGGGCGAGGATGGCGCCATCGCAGCCATGTTACCTGGTGCCACTGTCGAAAGCGGCGTCCCAAGCGATGGAGCGAAGGAGCTTGTCCGAAACAACGGGCGCATTCCGGAGCTGGTGCGCAAGGCTTTTTTGAGCTCCCCAAAAGTGAGACTATGAACTCGCTCGGGGGCAACTTGAGCTGTTGCTTCAGGGCCATACAGCTTGAGGATCAGGCGCTCGAGCGCAGTGGGCTCAATTTCATGATATGGAACACAACGGTCGCATTCTTGCACAAGGCGCTCGTCTGTGATGATCAGGATTGTCTCACTCGGCAGCGGGGGACTGGGAAGGCGTCCCGATAGCTCGGTGGCGCCAGGGTAGATGAGCGTCGCCGCCTCTCGGGCAATCCTTGCCGCAGTGGAATATCCTCGCTCTGCGATATCTGGGAATCCACCCTCATCTCGCAGCACCCGTTGAGGGGAAAATTCTCCATAAATGCTCAGCTTGCGTGTCAGGATGCGTGCCACTGATTCGTCCACGCGTGCTCTGAATGTGGGATCTGCATCGTAGCGATCACGGAAAAAGAGCACAGTAGCCTCGATGTTGGTCACCTGCGCGCTCCAATCGTCGCTCAGATCAAAACGCGCCAGATAGAGCAAGTCGTTGCCGGCTAGAAATGCTTCTTGGGCAATCCGTTTGGCCGGGAAATTTTCCAGGTTGGGGTCGTAAAACTTGCGGATGGAGGGCACCCCCAACTCCTGGCTGAGCAACAGTCCGCCAGCAGCACGCCATACTGCCAACTCGGGCAAGTCGAGGATAGCGGGCAAGTTTTGAGCATCCAGGCTGAGAGGGCGCGACAACTGACGGATGTTGCCCTGAAATCCGCGATAGCGCACGTGGGAGACCATCAGTGCGTCGGTGGTGGCGAGGGGATCGTCTGCACGCTGTGCAGCCACCGAGAAGAAGGGTACCAAGTCCACCGATCGCAAAGTTTCCAGGGATTTCTGGATAGCGGGAAGCTCCTTGTGAGGATCGCGATCGGCGCTGCCCAGTCCCGGGAAGTGTTTCGCCACAGTGAGCACGCGACCTTGCGCGCCCCGGTGGACTCCGCGGATGTAAGCCTGCCCGAACTTGCTCACCCAGAAGGGATCCCCACCGAAGGAACGAGTGCCGATCGTTCCCGTCGGGGTGAGTCCTGGACGGTCGAGCACATCCAGTGAGGGGCCGAGGAGCATATTCACCCCCAAGGCGCTCAACGCAGCGCCCACGAGTTCGCCCACCTGTTCCGCATAGGCGGGGTTCCAGGTTGCTCCCAATGCCATCGCACTGGGCAAAGGGGGCAGGCCTTCCCACAGGGCGGTGTAGGGCGGCCCATCGCCTTCCTCGTTGAGCGCAATAAACAGCGGGATAGGGGTGTAAGACACCGTAGGCGTAGATGAGATCTGTCCTTCAGGGGCGGTGAGCGCCAGCAGCTGCAGGCGATTGGTCAGCTGGAGAAGCTGCATAGGTGCGCCGGGATGGTTGACGAAGTTGTGATGCGCCGGTGACAGCACTACACCACCGATGCGCACTTGCTGGATCAAACGGGCAATTTCGGAATTGGCTGATACATCGTTGCCCTGGAACGTGATGAGGAAGAGTTGGCCCACCTTTTCCAGCGAAGTCATACGCTCCATCAACCGCTGTACCTCGGGCGGGAAAGGTACATTGTCGCGCGTGTACGCGGTTGCAAGTGCCCTTAGGAAGGTTATGAAAAGGAGGACAACCAGCGTAGAGGAGACCACTACGCGGAGCATCAGGGGAAGGCGAGGCATGGTCGTGGCCTCATGTCTGGGGGTGGCGATGACCCGGATGCTCTGTCAGATAGCCCTGCAGGGCGTAGAGCGCCACCAAATAGCTGCGCCAGCCGAACCCGGCTACCTGCCCGATGCACACCGGAGCGAGCATCGAGCGATGGCGAAATTCTTCGCGCGCATAGACGTTGCTGAGATGCACCTCGACAACGGGCAACCCGCTCGCCACGATGGCATCACGCAGTGCGTAGCTGGTGTGGGTATATGCGCCAGGATTAAACACCACCCCGTCAGCCCAGCTCATCGCCTCGTGCAATGAGTCTATCAGTGCCCCTTCGTGATTGGATTGAAACGTCCGCAGCACCAGTCCCTCGCGCTGTGCATATTCCATCAAGCGTGCGTTGATCTCGTCCAAGGTGAGCGAGCCGTAAATGGAAGGTTCACGCTTGCCCAGGAGATTGAGGTTGGGACCGTGCAGCACTAGAATTGCGGTCATGCGATATCCGCCATTTCGCTGGCCGAACAGAAGACTCTCTAATGGTGAGCGAGCTAGCCCTCATTATGACTGGATAACTGGTCTTCATTATAAGATGAGCAGTGTGGCGCGTCAAACGGGTGTGAGAAGAGGATTGAAAAAGCCCGCTGAAAAATGACCACTCCTCCTGAGCGCAAGCTTACAGATCCCACCCAGACTGCAACTCGAGCTCCCCTTTTCCAAAGCCTTCCCCAATTGCCGAGTTCACCCCTACGGAATAAAATGAAATGTATTGTCAGATGCATTCAGAATAAAAGAGGTGGATGATGATAGCCGTAGTCACCGACACATGTGCCAGTATCCCGCAACATCTGGTCGAGTCACTCCAAATCGAGATTGTGCCGTATTACATCCACCGAGAAGGTGAGACATTGCGGGATATGGTCGATATCTCCCCTGAAGAGTTCTATCGCTGGTTGCCATCGGTCCAGAAACTGCCCACAACGGCCAATCCCGGACCTGGTGACTACTTGCAAGCGTTTGAGCGCGCCGCGCAGCGTGCCAGCGGGATTGTTTCCATCCATATGACTTCCAAGGGAAGCGGTGCCTATCAAGCCGGATGTGTGGCACGGGAAATGGCTGAGGCGCGCATTCCAGGCGTGCCGATCGAGGTGATCGACACGCTACAGGTCTCCGGCGTGCATGCATTGGCAGCCATTGAGGCAGCCTATGTGGCGCAGCAGGGAGGCAGTTTGGAAGAAGTTGCTGAGACAGCCCGCTATGTGGCCCGCACTGGGCTGATGCTTCAAGCCTTCGACACGCTGCGCTATCTCTATCTGGGGGGCCGTATTGGCAAGGCAAAGCACTTGGTGGGCACTCTGCTCAACATCAAACCCATCGTCAGCATGGCGGATGGCATTGTGGTGCCAATGGGGCAGGCGCGTAGCATCGAGCAGGCATACCACAAGATGGTGGAGATGATGGCGGACAAGGGCGCGGGGAAGGGGCCTATTAAGGTGGCTATCACCCATAATGCAGCCCCCGAGCGTGCCGCCGCATTGCTCGAATTGGTCACCCGCACATTTGATTGCCGGGAGACATTCATCACGCAGACCTCGCCGGCTCTAGGGGTACATACCGGTCCAGGGATGATCGGGGTCAGCTATTTCCCGCTTCGGTCAGGAGCTTGAGGTTATGATTGCCATCGTGACCGACACCTGTGCCAGCATTCCTCGTTCCTTGGCAGAGAATCTCCAGATCGATCTGGTGCCTTATTATATCCATCGTGGGCATGAGACATTACGCGATGAGATAGACATCACAGCTGACGCGTTTTACCGGTGGCTTCCTTCCGCGACACAATTGCCAAAAACAGCCAATCCGAGCCCGGGTGACTATTTGCGAGCTTTCGAGCGAGTCGCAGCACGTGCTTCCCAGATCGTAGTATTGACCATGACCTCCAAGGGGAGCGGTGCCTACCAATCTGCCCAGGTTGCGCGCGAGATCGCCGCCGCGCAGTTTCCCCAATTACACATTCACGTGCTGGACACGCTCCAGGTGGCCATGGTGCACGGATGGGCCGCTGTTGAAGCGGCGCGCGCAGCGCAAAATGGCGCAGGGATCGAAGAAGTGCTCGCAACGGCACAACGAATCAGTCAGATGGGGTGTATGCTCAAGACAGCCGATACGCTACGTTATTTGTATCTGGGTGGGCGCATCGGACGGGCTAAGCACCTGTTCGGCACGTTGTTGAATGTGAAACCCATCATCACCATGGAGGAAGGCATCATTGTGCCGGCGGGCACGGCACGGAGCATCTCGCATGCGATGAGCAAGATGATCGACCTGATGGCCCAGCGCGGTGCGGCCAAGACACCCATCAAGGTTGCTATCACGCACGCCGCCGCTCACGAACGAGCGGCGGCGCTTCTGAAGTTGGTGCTCGCAGCTTTCGAGTGTGTGGAAGTCTTGGTGACCCAACTGTCTCCGGCGCTGGGCGTGCACACCGGCCCGGGATGTGTGGGGGTGAACTTCTTCCCTGTGCGCTGAACAACCAAGTGAGACTCATCCTGCCAGGTCGGCGAACAGCGCTGTGCTGAGGTAACGCTCGCCGAAGGAGGGGATGATCACCACAATCATCTTGCCTGCATTTTCCTGTCGTCGCGCGACCTGCAATGCAGCCCACATCGCCGCTCCTGATGAGATACCAACCAACAGCCCTTCCTCGCGCGCCATCCTCCGCGCGGTCTCAAATGCATCCTCGTTCTTCACTCGGATGACTTCGTCGTAGATTTTGGTGTTCAACACTTCAGGGATGAAGCCGGCACCGATGCCCTGGATAGGATGAGGGCCTCTCTGCCCGCCGGAAAGCACTGGCGAGGCATCCGGCTCGACCGCAATGCACTTGAAAGAGGGCTTGCGTGCCTTGATCACCTCTCCCACACCGGTGATGGTGCCGCCAGTGCCCACACCTGCGACCAGGATGTCTGCCTGACCGTCCGTATCCCGCCAGATCTCCTCAGCGGTGGTTCGGCGATGGATCTCCGGATTAGCCGGGTTCTTGAACTGGTTAGGAATGAAGTAGCGGGGATCTGCAGCGGCCATTTCCTCGGCTCGCCGCACCGCGCCGGGCATCCCTTCAGAACCGGGGGTGAGCACCAGCTCGGCGCCATAGGCACGCAGCAACATACGGCGCTCCATGCTCATTGTCTCGGGCATCACCAGGGTGCACTTATAGCCGCGAGCAGCACACACAAAAGCCAGGGCTATACCTGTGTTGCCGCTGGTGGGTTCCAGGATGATGGTATCCTCCCTGATCAGCCCTGCCTTTTCCGCGGCTTCGATCATCGCAACCCCAATGCGGTCTTTGACGCTGTGCGCCGGGTTATAGAACTCCAGCTTGGCCACTACATCCGCCACACATCCTTTGGTGAGGCGTCGAATGCGCACCAGTGGAGTGTTTCCGACGAGCTCAGTGACATCATTTGCAATTTTCATTGGCTGTTATACCTCCTCGAACCGAATGATGGAAAACTGGCTATGCGATCAGCTCTTGTTCAGATGACATACATGTACCCCGCCTCAACTGACTCGTCTCTTGGAGTGACGGTGTCTCTATCACACGCAGATGTTTCCAACCCGGCTAGCTCACACGCCTTGAGACACAGATCCTTGAGGGTGACAGAGTCGAGCATATTATTAATCGTGATGCTCATTTGTTCCCACACCAAGTGGGTCACACAACTGTCTATGCGACGACATCTACGCCGGTTGCTCGTCTGGGGAATAGCACAATGCACCGCGGCAATAGGTCCTTCCACTGCTCGCAGCACATCTCCTACCCGAATAGTCGCCGGATCACGCCCCAAAACATACCCTCCTCCAGGCCCTTTCACTCCCCTGACCAGTCCTGCTGTCGCCAGGGAGCGAAACAGCTGCGCTAAGTATTCTGCAGAGATTTCCTGACGTGTTGCGATGTCCTGACGTGATACCGGCCCCGCACTCTCATGCAGCGCAACATCGAGCAGCGCGCGCAATGCATACCGCCCTCGTGTTGAAATGCGCATCGCAATGTACCTCCTACTGAAACCAACCTACGGTTTACCATTACTGTAGAACAGTATAGCATAGTTGAGTTGAAGTGTCAAGTATTTTGTCGCGAGAAAGATTCAAAAGACCTCAATCGTCCGTCTGCCAAACCACGTCTGTAAGGAGCTAGTGCCGAGTTACCCTGAGCGCTGCTTTGTCCAAAAAAAGCTCACTCTGCCATTTGCGAGTGAGCTTTTTAGGGTCTACGCCGAAGAATTCCGTTTAACAGTTCACACCAAAGTCCTGTTGGTAGGCTACTACCAGCTTGGCACCCCAATCATCCAGCGGCGCCAGCTTGCCGAAGAAGAAGCGCAACACCGGCGGCTCCTCGACAAACTTCAGCCCTCCGATCAAATCGCGATGTCGGTACAGCCAGGTGATACGATCCACAGCGTACTCGATCTGGGACAGGGAGTACACTCTCCGCGGAACGGCCAAGCGCACCAATTCCAGATCGGCCAGCACCTCGCTGCCATTTTTATCCCGGTCCGAGGAGAGTGTGCCCCGTTCCATAGGGCGCACTCCAGAGGCCAGGTACACTGCGGCAGCTAACGCCCCCGCCGGATAGACCGTCTGCGGGAGGTGCGGGACGAAGCGTCTCGCGTCCAGATGACATGCCAGGCCTCCCGGCGGAGTGACCACTGGCACGCCGTTCGCGTGCAACCGCTCAACAAAGTATTTCACGAACTCAGCTGAGCTGCCCGCCACATTGATGTCCACCATTTCACGGATCCCGACTGCCATCGCCTCGATCTCCTTGGTGGACATACCACCATAGGTCGCAAATCCCTCGTACACGGGCAACCAGGCGAGCAAATCGGAATAGATCTTGCGATTGTTAGTCGCGATCAATCCCCCACGCACATTGGTGCTCTTGCGCCCCGAAAGATAGATGAGGTCCACCAGACTCATCATCTCTTTCATGATCTCTTGGATAGATTTATCTTGATAACCTGCCTCGCGTTGCTTGATGAAATAGGCGTTTTCCGAGATCAAGCTGGCATCTAGCACCACCAGAATCCCGTGCTGGGAAGCAATTCGTCGCACTTCCCGCAGATTGCCGAGCGAGAAGGGTTGCCCTCCCAGCAGATTGGTGGTGGCTTCCATGCGTACATAGGCGATGCGTTCCGGTCCATACTCCTCGATGACCCGCACGAACTTATCCAGATCCAGATTGCCCTTAAACGGAAAGGTGCTTTGCGTGTTAAGCGCTTCGTCGGTGAAGATCTCCAAGATCGAACCGCCGGCCAGCTCGATGTGTGCGCGTGTAGTGGTGAAGTGATAGTTCATCGGCACCACGCTGCCAGGCTTGACGAAGACCTTGGCGAGGAGGTGTTCTGCAGCTCTTCCCTGGTGCACCGGCAGCACATATTCAAATCCCCATACCTCTTTGACCGCCGCAGCCAGGCGATAAAAGCTCTCGCTGCCAGCATACGCGTCATCTGAAACCATCATAGCTGCCTGCTGAGCGTCGCTCATGGCGTTTGTGCCACTGTCAGTCAGCATATCGAGAAAGACGTCGCGGGTACGTAGAAGGAAGGTGTTATAGCCCGCTTCTGTTATGGCGCGCAGACGCTGTTCGGCGGGTGGCAGGCTTGTTTGCTGAACAATCCTGACCTTGTGCATCTCCATCGGAATTTGACGTCCATCTGAAAGCTGAATGATCATCGGTTTCCTCCATGGTGAGATAAAGTTTTGGATAGGGTCAGCAAGGGTCTCTCCGCAGTGCCCATTAAAACTCCAACATGTGGCAGGGGTGATGCCTTATCACACGCGCTTGAATTTTGGACCTCGAGAATGATGGATGCGCGGTGTCAACGTACCTTCACCACCCCTGCTTTTGTGCACCAGGTCATCGCATCAGATCAAGTGTGGTGACACAGTTTATATAAAGGTGACGTTTACCAACGAAAGGGTTTGCCGCATCATCTCACGCAGGAAGGGGTGTTCTATCGGGGGCACTTCAGAAGCAGCGCCCAATGCCGCCGATGCAGCGAGCGCCATTTTCGGCAGCTCTTCTTCCTCGTACAACTGAGCCAGAAACCAGGCCTGGCGTTCCAAACGCGTCTTGATCTGGGCACATAGTCTCGGACTGAGCACTTTGGTGAGCGCCTGGGTGATCAGGGTTGCGCGCGCTTCTTCGGTCTCTTCCGCAAGGAACTTTCTCCCGTAGCGGCGCCATCGAGCTTCCGGGCCTGGCAGATCGAAGACCCAAGAGCTGAATTCAATCAGTTGGAAGAGCTCGGGACTTTGTCGTAGCAGTGTGTCCAGCTCTTCAGGTTGGATCTGCGGAACAGGATAAGAAACAACCGAGCGTGTATCCTCACCCAATAACCAGCTGCGTAAAGCGATGTAAACGGGGGGCAGGCGTTTGTGGGCACGCAGGCTGATCCGATAGGCACGTTCCAGCTCGGTACGCGCCTGGGCCAGACTGACCTCCACCGTAGAGAGGTGAGCGCCTGCTCCTCCGAAGTTGTGTTCCAGCGCTTCTTCAAGAGCGGCCACAGGTTTCTCGCCCTCTAAGATCACGCACTGTTGAATTCCCAGCTCGTCGTTGAGCAAAACATTGATCCCGACGCGCTCTCCTTCGGGCATGCGCCAGATCAAGACACACATCTGGGATCCCTCTCCGTCAATTGTGCTCAAGGCACAGCATTCCACAGAGGGAGGTGTCACAGGCAGATGGAGAATGGAAGGCTCGCGCGCTTGCGGTTCGTTGGAAAGGCTGCTGACGGCGTCTTGTGCCGCTTTGCGCACCCGTGGAGATGGGTCGTATGTCGCGCGTTCCTCCAACGTCGGGATCACGTCCGGATCTCCAATCTTGCATAAGCCTTCGATCGCTTTCAGCACCACTTGATCCTGCGAGGCATGGAGCAGGCACTGGAAGAAATTCAGCGCACGTCGATCGCGGGCGGAAGCGATCTCATCGAGCATACGTGCATTTAACAGGGGATGAAACTCTTCACCCTCAACCTGTTCCTCCAATAATCTGGTGAGCTCCAAAGGATTGTTAAGCAGGTCGAAGAACATCTCCTGTGCTTTCCGGACGAGCCTCTCGGGATCCCGTAGATAGAGGAGGGGATTCTCGCCCGGAGACAATCCGCCGATTGCCTCCAGCGCTCTCAGGAGGAAAAGCTTGTGTTCATCCTCCAGAGCGAGGTCTTCGACGAGTTTTCGCAAAGGTTTCTTCGCTTGGGTGAGCTCCAGCTCTGAGATCAGATCCGCCCCGACGCTATGCAACCTTGGCTCAGGCGATCGGCACAAGTCCATCAAAACAGGCAAGACCTGTTTCTTGGCTCTGCGCAAGCGTTCGAAAGCAGCTTCTGCCTCGAGGTCGGTCAGGTTTCCTTGCACAAAGCGATCGACGATTGCGGCAATCTCGGCATCCGTAGGAATGTGCGGCGAAGAAAATAGAGGATCGAGCTCCTCAAAATCGTGTAACCATTCACCGGTGTTTTCCATATCAAATCAATTCACCCGCCATAGTGCCAAGGCGTGTCGCGTAATGCGAGAGGGATGGCTTTCTCGTCGCGCACGCCCGCCTCAACCACCTCAGCGATGATCACTGTGTGGTCGCCACGCGCAATGGTCTCAAGAACTTTACACTCCAGCCAGGCCGGGGCATCCGTGAACACAGGCGCGCCCGTTTGTACACCCGGCTCAAAGGTGTAGCCGTTCAGCTTGCCGTCCTGATAGCTGGCTTGCTTGAAAAACTTGCCGGCCATTTCCTGTTGACGGTCACTTAGAAGATTGATGGTGAAACCCTTGGATGCCAGCACCATATTGAGTGTGAGGCTGTCATTCCGCAAGGCCACCATCACCAACGGTGGATCAAAGCTCGCCTGGCTGAGCCAGCTCACCGTGCTGGCGTTATACGTGGTGTCTTGCTTCATCCCCAAGAGGTACACGCCGTAGGTGAACATGCGCAATGCTGTCTTTCTCGTTTGGGCGTCCATCGAGATAAATACTCCTTCCTGTCAGCAAACTAGAGCTATAAGTAAAGCGCTTCTGCTCAAATTTGTCAATTATGTGCGGCTCATCCTATACTGCCGCCGTTAACCCGACGATAGGCGGATCTGGCTGTGCGAACATTGCGCGCTCTATTAGGGAGACTTTTTCTACTCGGTTTGGGCGTCGTCTTGCCTTTGTTATTGCTTGAGGGGATGGTGCGTGTGGCCGGCATTGCTCCTCCAGCAGAGCTTCATCCACCTCTATGGGAACCCCATCCTTACTTAGGATGGTTTCACGTTCCCAACAGCGGAGGCATAGTTTCCAGCGAATATGGCGAGTTTCAAGTTTCTGTGCATATCAATGCACGCGGTTTGCGCGACCGCGAAATTGGATATGCAAAGCCACCCGGAGTAACCCGTGTGCTCGTCTTGGGCGACTCCTTCGCCGAGGCGCTCCAGGTACCTCTGGAAGCCACATTCGTCAAGCAGTTGGAAGCCGAGTTGAACAAAACGGATCGTCCTGTGGAGGTCATCAACGCTGGCGTGGGCGGTTGGGGCACCGACCAGGAAGCAATCTTCTACGCCATCGAGGGATTCCGATACCAACCTGACCTTGTCCTGCTCCTCTTCTTCCCTCATAACGACGTTCTGAACAACCATGCTCCCTTGGAGGTCACCCGCCTTCACGGTGCGGTTCAGAAGCCGTTCTTCCATCTCGAGGGTGACAGTCTCATCCTGCCCACGTTCCCTTTTACACAGTCCCAATCTGCCAAAACGACACCGGCACCGCTGTTGTCCGTCGGAGAATGGTTGAATCGGCACAGCGCCTTGTATCGCTTTGCAGTCCCTCGTCTGCGTGAGAACGCTCTGATGGTACGTCTGTTCGGCTCTAGCGGTCTGTTGGGTGTGATGGCCGTTTTTGCTGCCCAAGATCCCCCTGTGCCGCTCGCGTATGGCGTCTACCGCCTCGTTGATGATCCCCAATGGCAAGAGGCTTGGGCACTCACCACAGCGATCATTCGTCGCCTTGCAACGGAAGTGCGTGCCCACGATGGACGGTTGGCAGTTGTTATTATCGGCGCCCCCGAGCAAATATACCCCGAACGTTGGGCTGCCACGTTGCAACGCTATCCCCAAATGACTGCCCAAGAGTATGACCTAGACTTCCCTAATCGGCGCATAGCCCAGATTCTCGAAGAGGCAAAGATTCCCTATCTCGACCTGCTTCCCGTTTTCCGCGCAAAAGCCTCCCAGTCGAGTAACGCTCCCTTGCACTTCCGTCACGATGGGCACTGGACACTTGCCGGTCATCGTTTGGCTGCGGAGACATTAACCCCATTTGTGGCGGATCTCTTGGAAATTTCTAGAAGCGGCGACACGCAGGGCAGCTCGGCGGAGCACTCTAAAGAAAACGGATCAACATCAGAGTGAGCCCAGCATACACGCCCATCGCGAGGGCCAACACAACAATCGTGGTGGTGCGAAAAGAGTGCCAGTTAAATTCCGGCTCCACGTCCATCCATGGTGTAGCCGGCTGGGCAGGAGCTGCGGCCTGGGATTCGTCCATAGGACGAGATTGACTCAGCTGATACAGATGTTGCCAAGCCTGTCGGCGTGAGGGTTCGTCTGTTGCCATGCGTATGGCACCGCGAAAGGCTTGGATGGCGCGCTCCCGTTGTCCTGTAGCAAGATACACCAGTCCCAGGTTAATATATGCCGGTCCATAGTGTGGATCACTGGCGATCGCCTGACGATAGCGGGCAATTGCATCTTCGTAGTGACCCTCTGCATGGTACGCCGCACCACACTCGAAGTGAATGTGGGCTAGCTGGCGACTGACCTGGTCTGTCGCCTCTCGGCTTCTGCTCGGCAGAATCGCATCTTGGTCATCTGAGGTCGCTGTGTGAGATGCCGACGCTCTGCGCGTCAATCCGTATATGCCAGCAAGCACATTAAAGCCGTCCAGACCGGGAAGTGGCAACAAGTTGAAGAAAGCGAGTGCCAAATTCGCATAGACGACATGGCCAGTGAAAGCAGCAGCCCACGCAGTGATACCTGCTTCGGTGGCCGACTCCCAGGTCATTATGCTCAGAATCTCAAAAGCGCCTCTGTCGCTGAAGAGCGCCACCGTCATCGCGATCGTCAGGGTGACCATCCCGTACACCATCGCCAGCAAAACGTTTGCGACAGCGCCTGATAAGGACACCACCAGCAATCCCCAGTAGCGATGTCGCAATTTGTTCAGGTCCATTCGGACAGGTTTGGACCAGCCAAAGCCGAATAGCAGAAATGTCACCATGCCCAACCAGAATATATGGCGGAGCGGATTGAGCGAGATTCGTCCGCGGGATGCCTGGGAAGTATCTCCTAACCAATAGGCGACACATGCGTGAGCTAGTTCATGGCCAGTAAAGCCGATCACCAGGCCAGGGATGAGCAGCAGATTAGTCCAATCGGGAAGAAGGTGAGTGAGATCCATCATTGCATCATTTTGTCCCAAAATTATAGTGGGGGCGGCGCAGGATGTCCAAGCAAATGGGAATGCGCTGGAACGGTGACCGTCACCCATGTGAGTGTCAGCGCGTTCCCCCTGCCATCCTTGCGGACAAACGGGCGGATTGTCGCCGAGTCATAGACTTGCAGATCGAGCCGATAGCGGCCAGGTGATAGTTGGCCAGGTATATAGAGCCGCATCGGATGACGCATTGTCGTCTGTCGGGGCCATTCCGGGGTCAGCAGCAAGCTGCCCAGCGGCCACTCATCTTGTTGGGCAATCAACACCTGTTTTTCGACATTCCACAGCTTCAACGACACAGCATACGGAGGAGACTGTGTAGGCTGTTCACCGGTGATCTCCCACCATAATACCACGTCCAGAAACGATCCCATCGGCGTTTCAGCGGGACATGTCCAACCGCGCAAGGTGATATCGCCTTCCAGCGCCACCGGCTCTAATGGTGGCGGTGCGGGTTGAACGTGCGACATGAAACCCTGAACACGCACGTATGAGGGACCGGAGAAGCGCTGATCCTCAAAGGGTATCGTATGTTCCGCCAGCCAGCGACGTACGAACCCTTTTTCATCTGCCACAGTGTCGTAAATCCGTAAAACCCACAACCGCGGAAAATCCTGCAGCACCCGTGCCAGGGCTGCGGCTGTGTCGGTTTCTGTGGTCGGGTAGAAATCTGCCGCGGCATCACCCCACCCTAAGCTGGTGGAGCCGCCAATGATGCCGCTCTGCAACACCAGAGGATAAGGAGAAATAATGGGCGACCGGTAATCATCCAGGCGCATCCTGGCAGTCAGTGGTTCGCGGTAATAGTACAGAAAAGCGGGATACGCGTAGCCAGCGTGGATCAAGATAGCATCTCCGGGCCTCCAACGTGCAGCGATAAACCGCACGGCACCCCGCAGGTCATCGGCCGCATAGGCGGGGTGGGTGTGCAATTGCCAAATGCTGATACCTGTTCCCAGCAAGAGTGCTATCATACTCAAAGCGCCGGCGAAGCGCGCGCGTCGCATCAGCCAAGTCAATCCCGCCGCCACGAGTATGTAGAACGGTGGAGAGTAGACAAACGCGTAGCGCACATGGTAAAGCGGGGTCAGCAGCGAGCCCAGATTGATCAAGAAAACAGGGCCCAGCGTGATGCTCGCCAGCCATATGGGCTGTCCTAGTGCGCCAAGACCGCAGCTGCCTTGACCGCTGGGGAGGCGGGATTCCACGGACAGCCCACGTCGATCCCGATGAAGTGACTCGGGGCGCACCAATATACCCAGGATAAAAAGACCGCCTACCATCACCAGCAGAGGCCAAACTTGCTCCCACTGCACCGACTGCCCGAAGGAGAAGGCGCTCCAGGTTTCCACAAAGGCAAGATGCCATGGGACGAAGCTACGCCATGGAGGCACCGGCGGATCAATTGCTTGTCGCCACGCGATGGGCAGCCAGGGAATATACAGTGCGACTACCAACACCTGGGCGACGATCCACCTGGGCAACCAATCCCGGATACGTCCCCGTGTTGAAATTGCGTATAACAAAACAGCGAGCTGAAGCGCAATGATGAGAAAGGCAGAATAGTACAGGACGTACAACCCGCCAGCAGCTGCTAAGACATAATACCACATTGCGCGCTTTTCGCCCTGGAGCATCCTCCACGCATACCACCAGGTCAGCACCCCCACAACGGCGACCAGCGTGTACATGCGAACTTCCTGAGAGTACCACAGATGAAAGGGAGAAATGGCGACCAGAAAGGCAGACCACAGCGCCGTCTGCTGATCCAGCAGCCTGCGCGCCAGACGATAGGCAAGTGCGATGAGCAATACCCCGAAGATCAGGGAGAAAAAGGCTAACGCGAACTCGCTGTCGCCGACCAACCGCGTCCAATAGTGAAGAAATATGTAGTAGGCCGGAGGGTGAATGTCATGCGCCGTGTGGCGGACCAGATCGGGTAGATCTTGGCGAGCGAGGTAGGCGCTTACCGTTTCATCGTACCATAAGCTCTGAGCCCCCAAGCGGTACAGACGCAGAGCGAAGCCGACCGAAATGATGCCGGTACACAGCCCTCGATGTCGCCAAAGCGCGTGCTTCATAGCGCTGATTTTACCCAGATTCGGGTTAGTATGGAAAGGACATCCAGGCCTATGGAGTGCTTCCCGGAACGTCGGTATGGCAGTTATGGTTTATGAGGGGAGGCAGTGCTCAGGCCATCAACAGGTGTGGTCCTTCTACCAGCTGCATGACGCGACGGAGAAAACGCGCCGCAGGGGCACCGTCAACCAGGCGATGGTCGAAGCTGAGGCTGAGCCACACCATTTGACGCACTGCGATCTCCTCTCCCATCGCAACCGCTTGTCGGTTGATGCGTCCTATGCCCAAAATGGCACATTCAGGGAGGTTGATCACAGGTGTGAAGCTATCGATGCCGAACATACCCAAGTTGGTTATCGTAAAAGTACTCCCCGTCAGCTCAGCCGGGGTGCTCTGACCAGCCTGGGCTCGCGCGATCAGTGTGCTGGTTTCCTGTGCCAGCTGAGCCAGCCCTTTTGTATCTGCATCGCGTATCACGGGCACCAACAACCCGCGTTCGGTGTCGACCGCCAAGCCAATGTGAATCCGCTGCCACACCTTAATCGCCTCTCCCTCGAGAGATGCGTTTAAGCGGCGATGTTCACGCAATGCGCGCGCTGCTATGTAGATGAAGAGATCATTGTAGGACACATTAATGCCATCTTGTTGCAGCTGCTGGCGCAGTGCCACCAGGGCTGTCGCATCTGCGAGAGCGGTCAGTGTGACTGGAGCGGTGGTGGAATGACTACGCGCCATACGCTCAGCGATCACAGCTCGAACACCTTGAAGCGGTATAACCTCTATCGGCGTGTTATCCGTCGCGGACGTTGTGACCAACTGAGCAGTCTCAGATGGCCCTGCAATCGCGCGCTCGACATCCGCACGGGTGATGCGCCCTGCCACTCCACTGCCCTGCAGCCGTTGCCAGTCCACCCCAGCTTGCTCCGCCATACGCTGTGCCACCGGCGTGATAGTCGGTGTAGCGCTGCGCTGCCCATAAGCCAACACATCGCGTTCGAGGATGGCGCCATTGGGCCCGCTGCCGCGCAGTTCTGCAAGTGGAATGTGATGCCGTTCTGCCAGTCTGCGTGCACGAGGGGAGATGAGAATGCGCGCGCGTCTTTCGCCTGCGGCAGTGACTCGGGCCGGTTCAGCTTCAGGTGCTGAGGTAAGCGGTGAGGTCTGTACAACAGGGGACGTGGCTGCCGCGGTTTCTGCTAGGATCTCGTCCGGAGCTGCGATCACTGCGATGACACTGAGTGCTGGGAGTACATCGCCTGGCCGCGCGGTCACCTGTCGCAATATACCCGAATCGGGCGCCTCCACATCCAGCGTTGCTTTGTCGGTTTCGATGGCGAAAAGGGGTTCCCCTTTTCGCACCATTCCCCCTTCGTCCACATACCACTTGACCAGAGTGACGGTGTCCATAGTAGTTCCTAAAGGTGGTACCAAAACCTCAGTGGCCATACGCAACTTTGCCTCACTTTCATCGAATAGTGTTGACATTTATTGGGGGATGTATCATCACAGCGTGGCAAATGCTACAGTATTTCATCAGCGGCCCTCATCGAGCGGTGGCAACACGCGCACAGCGGTAGCACCCAACAGCTGGATCAACTTCTGCTGCAACTCCACACAGTTGCACGTGCGGTGTTCGGGAAACTCGTATTGCACGACCCCTTCGCCATCCTGAATGCAAAAGCTAAAACGGTCTTGTCCGGTGAATGAAGTGACAATGTCAAAAATCTCCCGCACACGTTGGCGGTCACGTTCAGTGTCGTGCGTGCGGGGAATGGTGATCTGGAGGCGACATGGAGTCGAGGAAGCAGCAGAGGTTACGTGCGAATGCCCATTGTCCTCCGGTGAGGATGTCTCCAAAGGGCGGACTTCTATGACCTCCTCATTCACTGTCTCACAGACGACTTTCAGCCCCTGGCCATCTCGGTTGTCCACCGTGCCACGCACAAGGATGACCTTCCCCTCTTGCCATAGCGCGCGCGTTTGTTCATATAGCTTAGCAAAGACAACCACTTCAATGCTACCCTGAGCATCCTCCAACTCCGCGAAGGCCATGGGTTTGTTGTTTTTGGCGTAAATCTGGCGCACCCGGCTGACCATTCCGACCACAGTGACCTTGTGACCGATCAAGCTTTCGTCGATCTCGCCCAAGAAACACGTAACCACGTCACGCAATCGGTTCATGACCGGTTGCATCGGGTGCTCCGAGACATAGACGCCCACCAGTTCCCTCTCCCAATTGAGGATCTCCCGACGCGAGACTTCCTCGACGTCCGGCAGAGGATACAGGATCGAGCCTGTGTTCGGAGCGCTGAAGCCTCCCACATCGAACATGCTCAGCTGGCCAGTCGCGGCAGCTTGGTGCGTTTGAGCAGAGAGGCTCATCATACGCTCCACGATGGCGAGCAGCTGCGCGCGCTGACCAAAAGCGCGTAGGGCACCAACCCGGATCAAGCTTTCCAGGGCGCGCCGGTTGACCTGGCGCAGGTCCACCCGACGACAGAAATCATCGATGCTGGTAAATGGACCACCGCGAGCACGTTCTTGCAGGATGATCTCAATGGCGCCTTCTCCCACGTTCTTCACCGCACCCAGCCCAAAGCGAATCGCTGGCCCGGAGGGTGTGTCCTCAATGGTGAAGAGGGTGTCACTGGCATTGATATCGGGCGGCAGCACCTGAATCCCCATCGCACGGCATTCGCTGATCAACGCTCCCACCTTAGCCACATTGTGTCGTTCCACCGTGAGCAAGGCGGTCATATATTCCACGGGATAATGCGCCTTCAGATAAGCTGTCTGGCAGGTGATAACAGCATAGTCTGCGGCATGCGCTTTGTTGAAACCGTAATTGGCGAAGTACTCGATGTCATCGAAGATGCGTCCTGCCGCATCCTCGGGGATGCCTCGTTCCACCGCGCCACGGATAAACTTCTCGCGATGTTTGCGCAGCTCCTCTTCCTTTTTCTTGCCCACCGCACGGCGCATCAGGTCGGCTTCGCCAGGAGTATAGCCCGAGAGCTGCGAGGCGATCTGCATAATCTGCTCTTGATAGACGATGATCCCGTACGTCTCGGCCAGAATGGGCTCCAGGGCAGGATGATGGTACTCCACCGGCTTACGCCCGTGCATGCGGTCGATATACTCGTCGATATATTCCATCGGACCAGGGCGATACAGGCTGATCGTCGCGACGATGTGTTCGAACTTGGTCGGTTTCATTGCAGTCAAAACACGCCGCATACCTGCCGACTCCACCTGGAAGACGCCGGTCACGTGGCCACTGCTGAGCAGCTCAAATGCCTTGGGGTCGTCGACAGGGATAGTGGTGAGATCGAGCTTGATGCCGTGACGTGCCTCGATCAGCTCACATGCGCGGCGCATCACCGTCAACGTGGAAAGTCCCAGAAAGTCGATCTTGAGCAAGCCGATCGACTCCAGCACCTCCATATCGTATTGGGTGACGACGCCCGTCTCGCCTTCTTTGGTGGGGCGGTGGAGTGGCGTGTACTCGACCAATGGCCGGTCGGAGATGATCACTCCTGCTGCATGGGTGCTGGCGTGACGTGCCAGGCCTTCCAGATGCATAGCCGTGTCGATCAACTCGCGGATGTAATCGGTGCTTTCATAAAGCGCACGCAGCTCGGGAGAAAGCTCCAATGCATCGCTGATCTTGACTTTGGGACCGCCTGGAATCAAGCGCGCGATGCGATCTACCTCCGGCAAGGGGATGTCCATCGCGCGTCCGACATCGCGGATCGAAGCGCGTGCTCCCAAGGTACCAAACGTGATGATTTGGGCGACGTTCTCCTGTCCATACTTAGCCACGACGTAATGAATGAGGTGATCGCGCTGGTCATCCGGGAAGTCCAGGTCGATGTCCGGCATGCTCACCCGGCCCGGGTTCAAGAAACGCTCGAAGAGCAGATTGTTGGCCAGTGGATCGAGATTGGTGATTCCGATGGCATAGGCAACCAAGCTGCCGGCGCCGGAACCACGGACGTTCCACCAGATGTTATGACGCCGGGCGAACTCGCACAGGTCCCACACGATCAGGAAGTAGGTGTCGAACCCCATATCGTGGATGATTTTTAGCTCGTGCTCCTTGCGTGCCTGGATGTGGGGCTCACCGGCATGCTCGCCATAACGTCGGACAAGCCCTTCTTCTACCAGGTGACGCAGAAAGCTCGCCGCGTCGTATCCCTCCGGCACATAGAACGGTGGCAGGTGATAGCCTTGCGGGGTCAGATCCAGCTCACACATCTCCGCCACGGCGAGCGTGTTGGTGAGGCTCTCCGGCAGCTCACCGAAGATAGCGGCCATTTCCGCATAGCTTTTCATATAGTAGCTGTCGTCGCTCATGCGCATGCGATTTTGCTGCTTCACCAGCTCGCCTGTCTGGACGCACAGGAGCACATCGTGGTAGCGTGCATCGCTTTGTTTTACGTAATGCACGTCATTCGTGGCGATCAGCTGCAGGCCAAACTCACGTGCCCAGCGAATCATCTGGCGGTTCGCCGCGGTCAATTCCGGGATGTTGTGCTCCTGGAGCTCGATCAAAAAGCGCTCGCGCCCGAAGACATCCACCCACCATTTCAGGCGCTCGCATGCCTTTTCTTCCTCGCCGTGCATCAGCAGACGCGGAATCTCTCCAGCAGCGCAGCCAGTTGTGGCAATGAGGCCCTCATTGTGCTCTGCCAGGAACTCACGGTCGATGCGCGGGCGGTAATAAAAGCCCTCCAGCTGGGCAGCCGAGGCAATCTTGAGAAGGTTTTGATATCCTGTGCTGTTCCGGGCCAACAAAAGCAAATGGAAGCGCTTGTCGTCGACATTTGCCTCCCGGTCGCTCATGCGCCGCCCCAGCGGGGTCAGATAGATTTCCAAACCGAGGATGGGCTTGATACCACGGCTCTGGGCAGTACGGTAAAACTCTATCGCACCATACATCGCCCCATGGTCGGTGAGTGCCAGAGCGGGCATTCCCATAGCACTGGCGCAGCTGACAATGTCTTGGATGCGCGCCAGGCCATCCAGCAAGGAGTACTCGCTATGTACGTGCAGATGGACGAAGTTGCTCATAGCTACGCCATTATACCACAGCGGGATGGAATGGGAACGAATATAGGACGCCTAACGGTAGGAGACAAGAGTGGCGATGACGTCGTCGTCGCCGAAATCCACCAGCCGTTCGCCACGATTGACGCGGTTGGAGACCGGCACCTCGGAAAGCTTGAAGTGATGGCGCCGACCTCGCCCGCTGAGTACGCTGACGGATCCTTTAGTGTGCGCCACAGTCACCGCCACTACCGGTCCAGTGGTGGGGGTGATTTTGAGCAGCTGCACCCCGCCACCGCCACGTCCCTGCACCGGAAACTCAGCCAGGAGGATGCGCTTGAGCCAGCCGCGCTCGCTCACTACCACCACCCACCAGTCTTCGCCGGGTTCCACCAGGGCAGCGGACACAATCCCATCGTCGGCAGCCAGCTTCATCGCCATCACCCCGGTGGCGGATCCGGAAGCTTGAGGGTTGACCTCCTCTTCGCGAAAACGGATGGCCTTGCCCTGACGGGTGAACAGCATCATATGAGCCGCACCATTGGTGATGGCAGCGGTGAGTAGACGCCCTCCGTTCAGTCCGCCCATCACCTGGTTCCAGCTGCCTTCGCTGCCTTTAAGGTCTTCGAACAGGATACGCTTGGCGCGAGCGTTGTCGGCGATGAGGCTGAGAATCCCTCCTGGACGCAGGACACCGCCCCCGACGATAGTACTTGCATCCGGGAGGAATTCTGTCAACGCGACTCGTTCTGGGATGCGTCCGATGGCTCCACGCCACGCCTTGCCAGAGCTGCTCACAAGCAACAATGTCTCCTTCGGACCGGCAGCCAGATAGAGCAGAGGTGACTCGACTGCGCGCGCGGTCACACCTGCTGATGGGCGCGGAAGAGCCTGGTCGGACGGCGTGCGATAGAGCAGTCCTTTACTGGTCACGGTGATCGTCTGAGGGCCTTGTGGGATCAGCAAATCAGTCGTTGTGACGGCACCCCCTGTCTGTTCACGCTCTAAGATCAGCGTGCGGCGTGGTTGGGCGTATTTTTCTTTGATGGCGAGGGTCTCCTCTTTGATCACCTCCAGCTGCTTTGCCTGCGAGCTGAGTAAAGCTTTCAGGTAGGCGATGCGCTGCTTGAGATCTTTGCGCTCGTTCTCCAGGTTAGTGCGTTCTAAGGCGGCAAGCCGCCGCAACTGCATATCCAGAATGGCGCGTGCCTGCACTTCCGTGAGCTTGAAGCGCTTCATCAGGTTTGACTGCGCCGTCTCCGCTGTGCGTGACTTCTTGATGATGGCAATCACCTCGTCAATATGGGCGAGGGCAACCAGCAGACCCTCTACGATGTGCAAGCGGTGCTCACGCTCAGCCAGTTCATGCCGCGAACGGCGCACGATAATGTTGAGGCGATGCTCGACGAAATAGATAAGCATCTCCTTGAGGTTCAGGTAGCGCGGCATCGTCTTGGAGACCAAACGCGTTTCATCTTGCTCGACCGCAGCGAGCCCCTCTGGAACGGACGCTTTATCCCCTACATAGTCCGGATTGGGCACCAATGCCAGCATAATGACCCCGAAGCTGCTCCGCAAGGGGGTGTAACGCAGCAGGTCCTGGAGCACTTTATCCCTGTCCGCCGTGCGCGAGACCTCCACCACGATACGCATTCCCTCATGATCCGATTCATCGCGCAGGTCGGTGATGCCGCTGAGCTTGCCCTCACGCACCAGCTGCGCAACTTTTTCGATGAAAGGGCCTTTCTTCACCGCACCGTGCTGGTCAAAGGGCAGCTCGGTGATCACAATGTTGCATTTACCGCCGCCGATATCCTCGACGTCCACCCGTCCCTGCACCGGGATAGGACCGCGCCCAGTCTCGTACGCCTTGCGGATCAGGTCCACCGGTTGTCCATTCTCCCCGTTGTTGCCGTAGCGATAGACGATGCCACCCGTGGGGAAATCAGGCCCCTTGATTGCGGTCATCAGGTCATCCACGGTGATCTTATCGCGTTGCTTCCAGCGCTCCACCATCAGGACAACCGCATCGCAGACCTCACCCAGGTTGTGCGGCGGGATATTGGTCGCCATGCCGACCGCGATCCCCGAAGAGCCATTGATCAACAGGTTGGGCAGTGCGGCTGGCAACAACTCAGGCTCCAACAGGGAGCCGTCGAAATTGGGCATCCAATCCACCGTGTCACGTCGAATGTCGGCAAGCATCTCATCGGTGATAGGCGCCAGACGTGCTTCCGTATATCGCATCGCTGCCGGACTGTCCCCATCCACCGAGCCGAAGTTGCCCTGTCCATCCACGAGGGGATGCAGCAAAGAAAAGCTCTGCGCCATGCGCGCCAACGCATCGTAGACCGAGGCATCGCCATGAGGGTGGTATTTGCCCAACACCTCGCCGACGATGCGTGCGCTCTTCTTGTAGGGAGCATCCGAGCGCAAGCCCATATCGTACATAGCATACAAAATGCGCCGCTGCACCGGCTTCAATCCGTCGCGCACATCGGGCAGCGCGCGATCCAACACGGTATAAGTAGCATAACGGAAATAGCTCTGCGCCAGATCACTGGCGGCAGGGATGGTACGCACATTCATCGGGAGTCACTCCTCCACCTCTTCTTCGGCCATCAGCTCTTCCCCCTCTGCCTCGATGACCTCGAACTCATCGGCTACCTCGGCACCGTGTTCCCAGCGCGTGAAGAGCCAATGTTTGCGGCGCGTCGCCAAATTGCCCATCAACACGTTCATCGCAGTGTTGAGGTGATGCACGTCATCCACCTCGAAGCGTACCAGATGCTCGTTGAGCACCGGATTATCGCCATTTGGGTTAAGCGCGAAAACGGTCTCCTTGAGCTGCTCCGGGTTCATCTCGCCCAGACCCTTATAGCGTTGCACCGTCACCTTGCTGGGGCCACCGAACTGGACGATGATACGGTCACGTTCTTCATCGTCATAAGCATAGGCACTACGCCCTTTGCCGGATTTCTCTCGGATGAGATAGAGCGGTGCCTCGGCGACATAGAGTCGACCTGCCTCGACCATCGGACGCATATACTTCCAGAAGAAGGAAAGCAGCAATGTCTTGATGTGATGACCGTCGTGGTCGGCATCGGTCAGGATGGCGACGCCACCATAGCGCATCTCATCGAGTTGAAAGTCGCTGCCCACGCCCGCACCAATGGCCGCGACGATCGCTTTGATCTCAGTGTTGGAGAGGACACGATTGAGCTTGGGCGTGTAGGTGTTGAGCGGCTTGCCACGCAGGGGCAAAATAGCATGGTAGCGTCGATCGCGTGCCTGTTTGCACGAGCCGCCGGCCGAATCCCCCTCGACAATGTACAGAATAGTGTGTTCGGTGGGAGTGCCTTTGGTGACGTCGGCGAGCTTGCCCAGGATGCCAGCTTCCGGCACATCGAGCGCCGAGCGACGCATCACCAGCTTACGTGCCTGTTTAGCGGCCTCGCGCCCCTTCTGTGCTGCGACACACTGGCGCACAATCGCGCGGCCGATCGCCGGCTTTTTATTGAAGATGGTAAGCAGGTTGTCGTAGGTGACACTCATCACGACACCCTGCACCTCCGGCGAGGTGAGCGACTCCTTGGTCTGTGAACTAAACGTGGGGGTGTCGCTCATGCGCACGTTGATGATGGCCGTCAAGCCCAACAGGGTATCTTCACCTTTGATTGTGGTGGACTTGAGCTCTTTGTCCTTGAGGCTCTGGGCAAACTGGTTGAGCGCCTTCGTGAGGCCTGCCTGGAAACCTGAGACGCTGGTGCCTCCGTGGGGCGTGTAAATCGAATTGACAAAGGAGTAGATCTGGGTCTCGTCGTTCGTGGTGTATTGCATCGCGACTTCCACGGAGATCGTCCCACCGTTGCCATTCCCCTGCCCCGAGAAGATGATGGGTGTGTCAAACAGGAGCTCTTGTCCTTCGGTGAGGAAGGCGAGGTAGTCGCGCAACCCGTTGGGATAGCAAAACGTGCGCGACACTGGCTTCTTGCCGCGGTGGTCGATGAACTCGATGATGAGCTTGGGGTTCAGAGCAGCCATCTGCTGAAAGCGTGTCGCCAGCCGCGCAAAATCCCATGGCACATATTGATCCGGTTGGGGCCATTCCATTGCCGGTGAGAACCACTCACGCTTAGGGCGGAAGCACACTTCGGTGCCGGTGCCGATGCTCCGGTCGGCTGCCGTCTTGATCGCCGCGGCAGCGCCCCGTTCGCCGAGGACACCGATGCGTTCACCGGTGTGCGGATGCAGGATCTCCACATCGGTCACTGGCTCGCCGCCGTTCTCAAAGCGCTGGCGGTAGATGACCCCGTCGCGCTTGACGCGTACCTCCAACCACTCGGAATAGCCGTTGGTCGCCTTGACACCAATCCCGTGCAAGCCGCCCGAGCCGGAAAGATAGCCACCGCGACTGCCCTCGAACTTGCCGCCGGTGTGCAATTCCGTCAAAGCTAAAGTGAGCGCGGATTTCCCCTTCTCTGGCTTGATCTCTACCGGAATGCCGCGCCCATTGTCTATCACGCTCACGGCTCCATCTTTGTGGATGACCACCGTGATATGGTCGCAATAGCCGGCCATTGCCTCGTCCACGGCGTTGTCCACCACCTCTAACAGGATGTGGTGCAATCCATAGGCAGCGTTATCCCCAATGTACATGCCGGGCAGCCGGCGTACGGCTTCCAGACCCTTCAGTTGGGCAATATCATCCGCCGTGTAGGAGATTGGGGTTTTCGGGGTCACGTTAGCACATCCTTTGATACGATACACGAAGTGTCGCGCCTATTATCACGGCGCATTTCGCTTTATATTAGCCATGTTCTCGGCTACGCGCAACCTATCCATGATACACGTATCTTGTGGTTCATGCAGCGGTAAGTGCCATATGTGGGGGTACTGGGCTATAAACGCTGCACTCCACAGTTCCTGTGGAGCATACAAGATATCCTCTTCCAACCAAGCATTTCCCTGAAGCGTTGTAATGCCTCTGTTTTCGTCGCAGAAGGTCTTTTTCCTACTTCCATGATAGCACATATGTTCTAATTTGTCAACTTCGTTTTCCTTGAGGGTGTTGAAAAAGTTCCTTGACCGCTCAGATTTTCATAGGAAAATGGGCCAATAAAGCGGGTAACTAAAGAGTTTTTCAACACCCTCTTTTCCTTGCATACAGTTTATCGCGGTGTTGTGCATCGGAGGGGTCGGTTATCCTCCCGTGAAAATCGCGTGAAGGAAAAGTGCAATAGCATAACTCAAGTTGCCACCTTTGACTGGGTACATTTCATTTTAAGACAAGGTTTGTCTCAATCCGAGCCGCGCGCGTAGTCGGG
>QEXY01000024.1 GCA_003130875.1 Ardenticatenia bacterium | reverse complement strand
CGTTTGGGGTATCGCGGGGATGAGGGAATAGCCCTTTTCCCGCCGATGTTGTTGGATGGCATTGCGGCCGATCGGCTCCTCATCTGTGACCAGAGGCTGGTAACGCGATCGATTGGCCCATTACAACCTGACGCGAGCGCGATCAGCTTGGCCGCACCATTAAAGCGGCCTGGAAAATTGACAAATCACCTCGCAAGATATAACGTTTTATAGAGATTCTGTGGGGGACGTATCTCTGCAGGAGAGAAACCGGGCATGCCCAGACGTGCATCTGGCAAGAAGCGGGCTGTCACCCAGTCCGGCAAAAGGGTCGAAGTGGCCGGCGTTATTCTGCTCATTCTGGCGCTGCTCACCACGCTCAGCCTTTTCTCCGTCAGCCACGGCCCCATCACTCAACGGTGGCTCTTTCTGCTGAACCGGCTGGTCGGCTGGGGCATGTACCTTGTGCCACTTGTCCTGGCAGCTCTGGGTATTTGGCTGTTACGCCGTTTCACAATTGATCCAGCTGAAGAACGGGGGGAGAAGCTGGTGGGCGGACTTCTCCTCTTCTTTGTGCTGCTGGCTATTTTCCAGCTGATCGAGCCGCGTCAGGAGATTGCGACAGAGGAACAGCCGGGCGGTGGTGGTGTGCTCGGCTGGGCACTCGGAACACTGCTTACCAACGGTCTTGGTACTATCGGTGCTGGCATTGTGCTCTCGGCCCTCTTCCTGGTGTGCTTGATTTTGCTCTCGGACCTGTCGTTAGCTCACATCATCCTGTGGGTGCACCAGAAAATCCAGGCGATAAAGGAAAGACGGCGCCACGAGGAACTAACACGTCTCAGCATCCCGTCCCCGGCGTCCTCTCCTCATCCTGGAGCTACGACTCCGGGGCTGCTCAAGCGTCTCCTATCCCCGCCCGGTTCGGCTACGGTGACCACCTCGACTCAGCCAGTAACCCTCCCCCCGGAGACTCTCACAGCCCCAACTCGACCTTCGCGCCTGACGGTTTCTGGTACCCCTTCGTCGGGTGTCCTGTTTCCGCGCGTGGTGGGAGATCAAGGATGGCAATTGCCGCCCATCGAATCGATCCTGGAAGAAGGCGTCGAGTATGAGATCAGCCAGCAAGACATCCGTGAGCGGGTGCGCATCATCGAAGAGACGCTGGCCAGCTTCGGAATCGAGGCACGTGTGCGAGAAATCAATCCCGGCCCGGCCGTGACGCAATTCAGCATCGAGCCCGGCTACATGAACACCAAGGATGGACAAGGGCAGCCGCGCAAAGTGCGTGTGTCGCGCATTGTCAATCTGGCGAACGATCTTGCACTGGCGCTCTCGGCCAGCCCCATTCGCATCGAGGCGCCGATACCCGGGCGACCTTACGTGGGCATCGAGGTGCCCAACACCACCAAATCGTTGGTGTCCTTGCGCAGCATCCTCGAGTCGGATGTCTTCCGGCAGCATCCCGGTGCGTTGCGTATCGCATTGGGGCGCGACGTCTCGGGCCAGGCGGTGGTGGCAGACCTGGCGGCAATGCCCCATTTGCTCATCGCCGGAGCCACCGGTTCCGGCAAGAGCGTGTGCATCAATGCCATCATCGCCACTTTCTTGCTCACCCATACCCCCGAGACGCTACGTTTGATCATGGTGGACCCCAAGAGGGTGGAGCTGGTCAGCTACAACGGGATCCCCCATCTGCTGGCACCGGTTGTGGTGGACCTGGGGCGCGTCATGGGGGTGCTTAACTGGGCTATCAAAGAGATGGATCAGCGCTACAAGACCTTCTCGCAGCTGGGTGTGCGCAACCTGGTCGCGTATAACGAGCTCATAGCAAGCAAGGGGCAACGCCCTATACCCTATATTGTCATCATCGTGGATGAGCTGGCTGACGTGATGATGACGTCTCCAGATGAGGTAGAGCGGGCGATCACACGTCTCGCTCAGATGGCACGTGCCACTGGCATCCATCTCATTATCGCGACGCAGCGCCCCTCGGTAGATGTCGTCACCGGGCTCATCAAGGCAAATTTCCCCGCGCGCATCGCGTTTGCGGTGACCAGCCAGGTGGACTCACGGGTGATTCTGGACAGCCCTGGCGCGGAACGGCTGCTTGGACGTGGCGATATGCTCTTTATGTCTCCGGAGAGCACCAAGCTTCAACGCCTACAGGGGGTCTATGTCTCGGACCACGAGCTGTCGCGGCTGGTGCGCTTCTGGAGAGGGTTCGGAATACCCGAGCAAGCCCCGCTATCGTCGGAAGCGGCGTTGCCAACCGATCCAAGCGCGCCAAAGTCCAAGGGATACCCGGTACAACCGGCGTTGTGGCCGGAGATCGAGGCGTCGGGTGGAGCCGTCCCATCTGGCAGCGAGGAGGACGATCTGTTGGAACGCGCCATCGAGGTGGTGCGTTCGCAGCGGCGCGCGTCAGTTTCGCTCCTGCAACGGCGTCTGCGCATCGGCTATACCCGGGCGGCCCGCCTGATCGATCTGCTGGAAGAGCGTGGTATCATTGGTCCGGATGAAGGAGCGGGTCGCGCTCGCCAGGTGCTGCTCACGACGCCGGGTGAAGGGGAGAAACGCGAGCCCAGTGGCCGGTGAGCTGCTGCGTTGTCTGGCGTTGCTTTGGGTGATCCCACCGGGCTTGTTGCTGATCGGTCCCCTTCTGCTGGTGACAGCATGTCGGGGGAAACAGCGCTTTGGCCCGCTTGTGTTTAACGTGCGCCGCAGCGGCTGGAAAGGACGCCTGATCACTGGGCTGATCGGCATAACGCTGTGGGCTGCGGTTTGGGGAGGTCTGGTGTGGTGGTCCTGGCCAGTGGTCGAGAGCCTGTGCCTCTCTCACGCGGGTGAGAGAACATCCAGCAGTGTGCTGCTACTCTCCCGTTTAGGATCGGACGGGTATGCACAAAGGAGTACGAGCGCCTCTTTCCCAATGACGAGGTCGGCAACCGCGTCGCCCACCATCTTCCCGGGGATGTCTCTGCAGCCGTCGACACGCTCTATCGCATATACAGCAAGGCCCTCTCCTGTTGAAAGCGGGATACACGCTGCAACACCCACCTCTATGCCGTCTATGACCCCCGCGCCAGCTGCGACAGCGAACACGAGCCCCCCATTCACGATAGAACCGTCTCCCGAGCTGACCCCGACGGAGGTGCCCGCAGCCACTTTTACCCCGATGCCCTCTCCAACCCCTACAGCGACTTCGACAGAAACGCCATCTCCCACTCCGACCATGACACCCACACCGCTACCATCCCCAACACCCATTCCAACGCCCTCGCTGACTCCAACGGAGACACCGACCTTGACGTCGACGCCCACACCACTTCCCTCGCCGACCCCTTCATATACTCCGACGCCTTCACCATCGCTCACACCGTCCCATGCTATCATCGCCATACCGACCGTCGATCCAGCGCGCCGAGCGATTGCCGCCGTCGAAAAGGCCAATGAGGCTTTACACCTGGCGCTCGAGATGCCTTCGCCTGAGCGACTGGAGGCTCTGGCAACGTACTGGCAAGACCGGGCATTTCCGAATGTGCGTGCTTTTGTTTTTGCGATGATCAAGCTGGTCGGCCGACCGGTACGGGTATCCTATGGGTATCTGATACCTCCGCTCGCCACATATGACCATCTGAGTGGAATGGCGCATGTGAACGCGATTGAAATCTGGACATATGAGGGTTCTGCGATAACATACCAAGAGCGGTTCGCGTTTCACTATGTTCTAGCACAGCGTGAGGCGGACTGGGTGATTGTGGATTATACTTATAGGAACGTACCCACACCGCCTTAAGACGGTGATATAGTGTCGGACATTGTCTTGGCGCTCTTGTTGTCCGGGAAGCTGACGTGATGGGCTAATAGGGGGAGAGAATTGGCAAAGAGTCAGGTGCGCTTCGTGTGTCAACAGTGTGGCAGCATCCAACCCCGGTGGCTGGGCCGCTGTCCGGAGTGTGGCGAGTGGAACAGCCTGGTGGAGACATTGCTTCCAGTGCAGAAGACGCGGACAAGCCGCATGCCGAGCGTTGTGACATCGGAGAGCGCGCCTCAGCCATTGAGTGCGATATCCGCCGATGGTTTTGATCGATTGTCGCTCGGCATTGGGGAGTTCGACCGGGTGTTGGGCGGCGGGCTGGTGCCGGGCTCCCTGGTCCTGATTGGGGGAGATCCGGGTATCGGGAAGAGCACGCTGATGCTGCAAGCGTGCGGGTATGTGGCGCGTAGTAAACACCCCGTTTTTTATATATCTGGTGAAGAGAGCACCCAGCAGATCAAGTCGCGCGCCCATCGCCTCGGTATCGACGGGGAAGGTCTCTACATCCTGGCCGAAACCAACCTCGACACCATTATCCAGCATATCCAACAGAGCCAACCGCAGCTGGTGGTGATCGATTCGATCCAGACGGTCTATGTCAATGAGCTCGATTCGCCCGCTGGTTCTATCAGCCAGGTGCGGGAGTGCGCGGCACGCCTGATGCGCCTCGCCAAGAGCCAGAGCATCCCCATCCTACTCGTCGGCCACGTCACTAAGACAGGGGTGATTGCCGGCCCGCGCGTCCTGGAGCATACCGTGGATGCCGTGCTCTACCTGGAAGGCGATCGGTTTCACATCCATCGCTTGTTGCGCTGCGTGAAAAACCGCTTTGGTCCGGCAAGTGAGGTGGGAGTGTTTGAGATGCAGGACACCGGCATGGTCGAGGTAACTAACCCCAGCCAGGTGTTTCTGGCGGAGCGGCTGGTCCCTGCGACCGGTTCGGCCATTGCTGTGACGATGGAGGGCACCCGCCCGCTGTTGGTGGAGATCCAGGCGCTCAGCAGCACCACCGCTTTCGGCAATCCACGTCGCACGGCGAATGGGATCGATCTCAACCGCCTGTGGCTGTTGGTAGCGGTGCTGAGCAAACGGGTTGGTGTACGATTATTTGATCAAGATGTGTTTGTCAACGTGGTAGGGGGCTTTAAGGTGAGCGAGCCGGCAGCGGACCTGGCAATTGCGTGTGCCATTCATTCCAGCTTCCATGACGTGCCTGTTGTCCCCGACATGGCATTCATCGGCGAAGTGGGGCTTTCGGGTGAGCTGCGGACGGTGAGCCAGATCGAAGCACGGCTGCGCGAAACTGCTCGACTGGGCTTCAAACGCTGCCTGGTGCCTCAGACGCCTGCGCTCAGGCGCATTCGAGTGCCCGATCTGGAGATCCTGATGGCCCGTACACTTGCGCAGGCGCTTGAGCTTGCATCACTGAGGTGATACTCAGTATATTATGATCGATCCAACGGATGTTCGAATCGACGACATCGTCCGGTTGCGCAAGCCACATCCCTGCGGGGGGGACACGTGGCGCGTGGTGCGGTTGGGCGCCGACATTGGGATCTGCTGTCTCACTTGCCGACGACGCGTCCTGTTACCGCGGCGCGAGTTCGCGCGCCGCGTCAAAATCATCCTGCAGCGTGGCGTGCCACCACAGTAGCAGGCAGCCGTCTCTCTCTGGAGCTCTGATGGCGTGTCCACAAGATGATGCGCAACCATAATGCGAACGACCGGTTCAATAGCTGAAAAGGGGCGAACACAAGTGAACGCTTCCAAAACACCGACACCCATCTCCGCGTCATGGGGGGCTTTCGTGTTGTTTTATGTGCTGATGTTGGCGATCATCGCTTCATTGGACTGGGTTAACGGTCTATTGCGTCCTATCTACTACCTTATCCAGGCAGCCCTGTTGACGGTGGGAGTGGGGATCTTCGCACTCTGTGGTTGGCGTTTTCCTGCGATGCAAGCAGAACACAGTGCGCTGCTGGCTTTTACGATCGGGGTGTTGACCATCGTGCCAGCCGTTTTGATGAGTCTGCGCCTTATGACGGAAGGGTTTTGGACTCAATATTTCCTGATTGCCTTTGGAATGGCCAGCGGGAGCTTGTTGGGTTTTCTGTTCACCGTCTTGGCGAAGCGTCGCCTCGTCTCGCGACAGAAAAAAGGGAAATGAGCCGTCAAGAACCCATATCCGCAGCCCAGCCCTGTCAGGCACCGTCTGTCATACGGTGTAGTGTCGGGATCACTGCTCATAATGAAGAGGCAAACATCGGTCAGCTGCTGGAAGCGATTCGCAACCAGCGTCTGCGCACCGTGGAGATCACCGAGATCATCGTGGTCGCCTCGGGCTGTACTGACCGCACCGAGGAAATCGTGCGTGAGCATATGGCCTGTGATCCGCGCATCAAGCTGCTCGTGCAAGAAAAGCGGGAAGGCAAAACTTCGGCCGTCAACTTGTTCCTGGCGCATGCAAAAGAGAACATCTGCGTCCTGGAAAGCGGCGACACTCTGCCCGGCGAGGATGCGATTGAAAATATGGTGCGTATGTTTGCCGACCCGGCGGTGGGGATGACCGGTGCGCACAAGGTGCCAGTGAACGCACCGGAGCACATTGTGGGCTATATGAGTCACCTGCGCCTGCGCCTGGAGCACCAGCTGTGTCTCGAGATTCCACGGTTGGGAGAACTCATTGCATTCCGCAAAGTGTTCGATCGCATCCCTCCGGATGTCGCTATGGATGAAGCGTTTGTCGAAGCGCTGGTAGTGCGTCGCGGGCTGCAAGTGCGTTATGCGCCGGATGCAGTGGTCTATAACATGGGGCCGCAAACCGTGGGGGATTTCATCAAGCAGCGCCGGCGCAATTATGCGGGACATCTACACTTGATGGAAAAGTATGGCTATCGAGTCTCCAGTTTGGATGGCAGTCGGGTGCTACGCCTCGCCTTAGGCGAAGTGTGGCGTGCACTGCAGCTCATTTGGGCGCTGGGCGTGCTGGCGGTGCTTGAGGGGATCGCGCGCATCCTGGGCTGGTGGGATTATCGCGTGTGCCACCGCCGGCACGAGGTCTGGGATATTGCCTGGACCACCAAGCGGGTAACCCCTCCACCCGCTCCATCTACCCATCTCGCCTCTTCACCACCTCAGACACGACAGGAATGAAACGACTTTGAAGAAACACTTGTCCACCTCACTGAAGGTTTTGGTCAGCCTGGGGCTGATCGTGTACTTGTTCTTGCGCATGGATCTGGGACAGGTGCGCATAGCGCTATCTCATGTCAATCATCTCTACTTGTTGCCGGCAGCGTTGCTATTCCTCGCCGCTATGACGAACTCTGCCCTGAAGTGGTACATCCTGTTGCGTGCGCAGCGCGTTGTGGTGCCATTTCGCGCCATCCTGAGCTACACCTATGTGGGATTTTTCTTTAACAATTTCCTGCCTGCCAACGTGGGGGGTGACGTGATGCGCGGTTATGGCCTGGCGCGCTACACGGAACGCACCGCCGAAGCTGCGATCAGTGTGATTGTGGATCGCATTGTGGGCCTGGCCGCCTTTATGGTATGTGCCGCTGTCTCAGCTGCCGTGGCGATTCTGTTTATGGAGCACACCGAGCTGCAAGGCGTGGAAGTAGCCGCTGTGGTTGCGCTCGGGCTGATCGTCGGTGGGTTTGCCGCGATGCTCAGCCGTCGTATACGAGCACAGCTGGGGAAGGTGTTTCGCTGGCGACCCCTTATACCATTGTCTTCCTTCTATCAACGCACCTCGGAGGCGCTCGATGCGTACCGCCATAGCTATGCTGCCCTGGCCATTGCTTTCTGTGCCTCACTGTTCACTCTTATCCTCACCAATATGACGGACTACTTGATCGCCCAGTCTCTGGGTGGCGGGGTTGCCCTGATCTATATCTTTATCTTCAATCCGATCATCGCCTTTGTGTTGTTGGTGCCTGTTTCGATCGGTGGGCTGGGCGTTACCCAGGCAATCTATCCCTTCTTCTACGGGCTGGTTGGTGTGCCGGCGAGTCTCGCTTTCTCCATTTCATTGCTCAAACAACTGATCATCTACGTCACCAGTGTGCCTGGGGGGATACTGTGGTGGCGTGGCAAGGCCGGCGCCGGCGAGACGACACGGCATATCGTGGAAGCACCCGGTACATGAGGGAGTGCGTGTAAACAAACGACACATAGCCCCTGCAGGGTGTGCAGAGATCGCAGAAGAATTCAAAAAACTTCTGCGTGTTCGCAGTGCTCCGCGGTTATAAAGGGGCACCTTCTGGCCGAGCCGAGACTGTGAGGGAACGGTGTCAGGCCGCTTGGTGACGCGCGGTCGATCTGAACCCAGCTTCTCTCCTCAAAAATGCAATGCACCTTCGCGGCTCGGAGGAGTTGCTTTTGCAAAGGTATCAGCCTATCATGCAGGTAGTCCGAGGGTGAACCAGATGAAAAGCCGGGCTCCTCATAGATAGAACGTCTTCATCGCCAGCATGAACGCTAAGGAGGTCACAATGGTACGCATTGCTTTCCGGCTGTTATGGGTGGCATTGTTACTTGTTAATGTGTTCCCCGTTCATGTTGATGCGCAAGAACCTTCCTCAACTGCGCTTTCGGTAAGCATAGACGCCTCAAATGTAGCCAACTTTCCTCAGGTGACCCTCATAGTCACGGTGCGGGATGCCTATGGGCGCGTGGTCTCCGACATCACACCGGAGATGGTGCAGGTATTTGAAGACGATAACCCGCAGACACGTCCGGTTGTGGACGTCGAGCCACTGCTTAATCCGTCACGGCCGGTCTATGTGATGATCGTGCTGGATATTTCCGGCTCGATGATCGGCCAACCAGTGAAGGATGCCAAGGCAGCGGCACGTGCGCTCATCGAACGGATGGGGCCGCAAGATTATGTCGCCTTGATCGCCTTCAAGATCTCCATTACGTTAGACGAATTGGATCCCACCCGCGAGCATCTGTTCACCACCGATCATGCCTCGGTGCTGGCACTGGTGGACCGCCTGAGGGCAAAAGGGGGCACGCCTCTATATGATGCCCTATATAAGGCTGCGCGCTGGGCGAAAGGCATGGCGCCGAACAATCGCTTTATCGTGCTGCTGACAGATGGGGTGGACGAGGATCCCGGCAGTGTACTGGCGACGCCCGATAGTGCCATCGCCGAGGCGGCGCGTGCCAATATCCCCATCTTTGCCATCGGATATGAAGGTGTAGGTGGTCGACTGGCACGGGAGTTCTTACAGCGCGCCGCACGTGAGACGGGCGGTTCCTATCAGGAAACCCCCGATTCGGCGCAATTGGTGCCCTTGTTCCGTGAAATTTTAGAACGCCCCCGGCAGCAGACGCGTTTGATCTATCGCTCTGGCCTGTTGCCGGACGGACGAGTGCATTCCGTGCGAGTGCGGGTACGCGTGGGTGACCAGAGCGGCGAGGGTGTGGGCACTTTTGGCCCCGTGCCGTTCATCCCCACTCCCACGCCGACATTTACGCCCACCGCCACGTCGACTGTGACCCCGACGCCGACCAGAACGCCAACCGCCACTGCAACGGCAACAGCGACAGCCACACCATCACCCACTCACACTGCCACGCCACTGCCCACCGCGACACCGTCGCCCACGCATACGGCCACGCCGTTGCCCACTGTAACACCGTCACCTATCCACACCGCTACGCCACTGCCCACCGCGACACCGACCAGCACGCCGACCGCCACCGCTACGGCGACGGTGACACCCCTGCTCTCCTATACTGCCACGTCGTCGCCCACTTACACCGCCGTGCCATTGCCCACCGCGACGTCATCACCCACCTACACCGCCACGCCGTTGCCCACCGTGACGTCGACGTCTACGCCAACCGCCACGGTGCTGCCAACAGAGACGTTGGTGGTTGCGGGTGCCCTTTCGCCCACTGCGATGTTATCGCCCATGCTCACGCCCTTGGCCACACCTTCACCCACAGCTGTACCTTCGCCCACTGCCACACCGCTGCCACAGCCGACGCCCACCGTCGCTGTAGCCGTGGCTGCCCCAGCCGTTGAACTGCCTTGGCTGCTCATCGGCGGCCTGGTCATTGCACTGGTGATTGTCGTACTGTTAGTGATCTTGCTGCGAAGAAGACGCCGCTGAGTCTGCGGTGAGGTCTTAGGTTTATGGAGCAGAGGTGCGGATGATCTATCGAGCACATCCGCACCTCTGAGTTTCAGATGGTATTGCTGCGCCCACCCATGGGATAAAGCAGTGGATATTCGCTGCAGAACCCAGTGAGAACTTTTGTAATACGAATCGCGTTTTGGGTGTTCCAAAATGCTCTTGCCGCTCCCTTATAGCCGCGGCACGGATGGAGCAGCGGAATACTTTTTAGCTCACCGCCGGCCGGTCAAAATAGATATTCTTTCCCGTAGCGGATAATGGAATCCCTACCGCAAGATCAGCATCCAGCATCCCCAGGGCGCATGCTGCAGCACCAACCGTGTACATAATGCGGTTATCCGCGTTCAGGATGCTGGCCATTTTGACCGCGGAGCCGATGGCGATCCCCAGGTCCATCACGCGAAAGGCACATTGAGGCCCCTTGAATTCACCAACATAGCTGCCCACGTCCAGGTCGTTGCAAGTGGGGACGCCACAGGCACTGCAATTGAGGTTTGCCTTTTGGGCGTCTTTGATGCCAATGAGCAATATCACCTCCGATGCGGTCACGTTCTTGGCGTCGCGCAGGAAGAACTTGCGCCCGGTGCGCTCCCCAATCTCAACCATCTTCTCTGCCAGGGACTGGAGCGCCTCCCCTTGCACGATGGCGGTCACAATGAAATCCTGTCCGCGCGACTTCGGCGCCGTGCGTGCGGCGAGTGCCATCAGGTTGGCGACAGTTGTGAGCGTGTTCATAGCGTCCTCCCGAATGCAAAGCGTGCTGATATGCGCTGCGTGGTGACAGGAGAATACCCCCGCCTGCGCATGTAAGGCAAGTGATGAGGGTGTTGAAAAACTCTTTAGTTACCCGCTTTATTGGCCCATTTTCCTATGAAAATCTGAGCGGTCAAGGGACTTTTTCAACACCCTCGCAAGTGATGTGGGCAATATTGCGCGAGTCAGCGCAGACGACGCATGAGGGCAACTTGCAGTCCGTAGACAATGATGAAAACCGCCCCGCCCACAAATGCCAAGATCAGACAGCGTGCCGGCGTGAGGACAGTGAACAGGGTGACCTCCGGCAGAGGAGTCGGTTCAGGTTGGATGAGGGATCGGGCCGAGGACAGATTCTCCGGCGAAGCCGAGACCACCCCGGAGGATATGCCATCAGGGGGCTGTAGCATATGTTCTTGAGCGGATGGTGTTGCCGCGAGCGTGTGCCCGTAGGGAGTGGGTGTTCCGGGAGATTGGGCACTGCACAACGATGTGGACAGCCACATCGCACCCAATGCCAGTAACGCTGCACAAAGCCACCATGTCCTGCCCGAGCGCATTGCCCTTCACCGCTGCAGCACGGTCCCGTGATCGACCGGCATAGATGGCCGCTCCTCTCCCAGGGTGCTTGGAATCGCTTCCAGCTGCTCGATCATCTCCCGCACGACGTCGAAGCCACTCTGCCAAAACTCGGCGCGGCTGACATCGATGCCGGCCGTCTCCAAGATACGCAGCGGCGACTCAGAGCCTCCTGCGGCGAGGATACTCAGATAGCGTGGCTTGAACGATTCACCGGTCATCTTGTACTGGCGGTAGAGTGAGAGCACCAAGAGCTGCCCAAAGGCATAGGCATATACATAGAAGGGTGTGTGATAAATGTGTGGAATGGACACCCACTCCCAACGGAACTCTTCACTGACGTCCACCGTCTCGCCGAATTGAAAGCGCAGGTTCTCCAGATACGCTTTTGCCAAGTCGTCCACTGAGGCGCCCTGCTGCACCATATCATGTGCCTGGCGCTCAAAAAGGGCGAAGTTGGCCTGGCGCATAATCGTTGCATAAGTGTCATCCACCTGATTGAAGAGGATCTCATAACGCACCGCGTCACCCCTTTCCTGATTAAGAAGATGGTCCACCAGCAACATCTCGCCGAAGGTTGAAGCCGTCTCAGCTAACGGCAATGTGCTGTGGTACGTGAGGATGCTGTGATGCCCAGCGATGATGCTATGCACAGCGTGTCCCAGCTCATGTGCCAGCGTGCTCACGTCAGAAGGTCGTCCCTGGTAATTGACCATGACCCAAGGAATCAGACGGGGCGCTACACTCCAACAAAAGGCACCGCTACGCTTACCTTTGCGCACTTGACTGTCTAGATGGTCCGCTTGAAACACCTGGCGCGCTATGTCAGCCAGCTGCGCGTCGAAGTTGTAAAAGGCGCTCAACACAATGCTCGCCGCTTCACCAAAATCGTACGCTTTATCGGTGTGCATCACCGGCGCGTACAGGTCATAGCGTCGTAAGCGTTCCATGCCCAGCCATCGCGCCTTGAGGCGGAAGTAGCGCTGATACAGTGAGGCGTTCTGGCGACATATTTCCAACAGGGTATCCACCACATGATCGGGCAGGTCATTGCTCAAGTTGCGAGCGCTGATCGGACTGGAGAAACCGCGCAGCTGGACCTGCTCGTTATACCAGTCGCGTGCCACTGCCTGATACAATTGTCCTAGGATCAGGCCATCCTGGGCAAAGACGCGATACAGCTCTTGATAGGCGCGGGCGCGCAGTTCAGCATCGGGATGGCGGAAGTAGACACTGATTTCGCCGCGGGTCAGCCGTTTAACGCTACCATCGAGCTTGAGACGGAAGGTGTACCGATTAGTGATGGCGTCGTACAGGGTACGCAAGGCATGGACGCCCGTGACATCCTTCAGATTGATGATTTTCTCTTCCACTTCGGAGAGCGTGTAGGGCTTGAAGCGGCGCATCGTCTCAAGCCAGTAACGAAACTCTCCTGCACCGGCCATCAGACGTGCCGCATTCTCGTCGTCCAGCTCCTTCCACCACAGGCTGAAAAAGAGCAAGCGGTTATTGATCTGTGCCATCAACTGATCAGTACGTGCCAAAAGTGTCTGCGCTACCTGGCTCTGTGTGTCTTCGGCAAAGCTCAGCCCAGCATAGGCGTGCAGACGCTGTGAGAGGTGGGTGATAACCTCCAACTGGTGGATGAGTTCCAGCAATTCTTCCGGCGAGATATCCGGTCGCAAACGCGCACGTGCTCCCTCAAATGTCATAGTACGCGTTTGAAGCTCTTCAATCGCAGATCGCATCTCCGGGCCGTCCGGCGCCGGGAACAGGTCCACAAGGCTCCAACGTTTCTGAGGGTAGGTTGGGCTTGCATGTGACATAATGTACTAAAACCTTTCCTTGAGAGAAGAATGTGTGTCTTCAAGACCGACATTGCCGGCACGATGGCAGTGTGCCGGCAAGCTTTTTCATGATAACACGAGCTGACCGCTAAGGAAAGCGGGCAGGCACCACTGGTACATTTCGATTTGGGGGCGAGCAAGTGAAGTCGCCTGGCGGGTACGCCGCCCGTGCCGCGACCATTTATGCGGGCCGCAACTGTGAGGGAGCGGAAAATCTTTCATCGCAGAGAACGCAGAGACCGCAGAGGCTTTTTTCTCTGTTAATTCCCTGCGTTCTCTGCGATCTCGGTGGTAAAATCTCTGCCGCTTGCTCACGCGCAGCTCAGCTCGTTCCATTCGTGCCCGCTGCGCTATTTCGCGTAGTCCACGGCGCGCGTTTCGCGAATCACGGTCACTTTGATCTGGCCAGGATACTCCAGCGTTTCCTCGACCTTGCGCGCGATATCCTTGGCAAGCGTGATGGCGGCGTAGTCGTCCACCTCCTCCGGTTTGACCAAAATGCGGATTTCACGACCGGCCTGGATGGCGAAGCTCTCCGATACTCCCTTGAAGGAATTGGCCACCTCTTCCAGCGCCGTGATGCGCTTGACATAGCTCTCCAGGCTTTCGCGGCGTGCACCTGGTCGCGAGCCGGAGATGGCATCCGCGATGGAGACGATGATAGCCTCCAGGGAGTCCGTTTCGACCTCCTGGTGGTGTGCAGCGATGATATCCACCACCTGCTGACTGATACCGTAGCGCTTCGCGAGCTCGGCACCGATGGCAGCATGGGGGCCTTCCATCTGATGATCCACCGCTTTTCCGATATCGTGAAGCAAAGCGCCGGTCTTGGCGAGCTGCACATCCGCACCCAGCTCGGCAGCCAGGATACCTGCGATGTGGGCACACTCCAGAGCGTGCTGATACTGGTTCTGGCCATAGCTGGTGCGATACTTCAGACGACCGATGAGCTTGATCAGCTCAGGGTGCAATCCCGGCACCCCCACCTCCAGCACAGCGCGCTCACCTGCTTCGATGATGTCTTTCTCAACTTCCTCTTGAGCCATCTCGACCACTTTCTCAATGCGTCCGGGATGGATACGCCCATCCGTGATCAGCTTGTTCATAGCGACGCGCGCCACCTCACGTCGCACCGGGTCAAAGCCAGAAAGGATGATCGTCTCCGGAGAATCGTCCACGATGACATCGATGCCGGTTGCGTTTTCGAAGGCGCGGATATTGCGCCCCTGTCGTCCGATAATGCGCCCTTTGATCTCATCATTGGGCAGCGGCACTGCCGAGACCACTGTCTCGGCGACCTGATCGCTGGCAATGCGTTGCATCGCCAGCGCGATGATCTTGCGGGCGCGCCGTTCCGCCTCCGCGCGCGCCTCCGCCTCGACTTCGCGGATGATACGCGCCATATCTTGGCGTGCCTCCTGTTCGACCCTCTGTAGAAGGAGCTCCGTCGCCTGTTCCTGAGTCAGATTGGCGATGCGCTGTAACTCAGCCAGCTGTTGCGCATAGAGCTGGTCGATCTCGTTGGCGCGTCGGTCCAGGGCACTCTGGCGCTTGTTGAGCGCGCGTTCGCGATTCTCGATGTTCTCCAGCCGACGATCCAGAGCTTCCTGTCGTTTCTGCAGACGCTCCTCTTGGCGGCGCAATTCAGCGCGTCTCTGGCGTGCCTCTTCCTCGAACTCGTCATGGAGGCGCATCATCTCCTTTTGGGCCTGAAGCAGCATGTCCTTTCTCTGCGCTTCGGCTTCTGCCAACAAGCGCGCTGCTTCCGCCTCGGCAGATTTGATGCGCGACTCGATGAGATAGCGTCGGATCAGGTAGCCGATCAGTATCCCCAGGCCCAACGCACCGAAACCGACGCCCAAAATCACCATTGTCATAAAATTGACACCAAGCATCATATGCTATCTCCCTGACTTCGCGAAGTTTTTCTATTCCTTTGTGCACAATACCTGGCATGCACGGCGATAAACCGCACGGATCGTTGCATAATCGAATCCACGGCGTGCTAAAAAATCGCCCAGTCTGCGCTGTAATTGCTCGCGGCTGAGGCTGCCCCAGCGTGACAATTGTGCTTCTACCGCTTGCCAGGCTGCCTCTTCATCATCCTGTTCGTCGACGACTTCCTGGACAATATCTTGCTCCACACCCTTCTGGCGCAATTCGATGCCCAACGCACGGCGGCTGCGCGGACGAAAATGCTGACGATTTTCCACCCAAAAACGGGCGAATGCCTCATCGTCCAGATAGCCAGCATCCTGCAGGCGCGTCATAACGCGGGTTATGGTCTCTTCAGCGAAGCGTTTACGCCGCAGGTAGCGTTCGACCTCTGTGCGGCTGCGTGGCCGATAACGTAAGAAACGTACTGCCTGCTCATAAGCGCGTTCTTGTTCGTCCAGCGCCCGCAAGGCCGCGATCTCCGCGTCGGAGAGCATCTGTCCGCGGCGCAGATGCGTCGCAGCAATGGTGGCGGGCAATCCGAAAGCAAACGTCCCATCCAGATAGACGTTGACACGTTCCTTGTTACCCTTTTGAAACTCGAGCGCTGTGACCGTACCAGCCATATAACTTCACCCGCCTCTTTCGTCCTCTGCCTGAAAACAGACAAGCTGTGGCATCCGCGCCACAGCTTGTTCATTCTGGTGGACAGAAAAGCGAGTCCTATACGCTTGTACTGCGCCGCCCGAAAGGGACAGTACGCTCAGGCCGACCACTATGCCATCGCCGTCAACCCATCTGATCGGTTCATGGGCTGCTCGCGAAATTTCTCCCCCATTCTTGAACTATCCAAACCGATCGGCCTAAAAGTATCATCGCTCTTCTGAACGCACACACCAGCAGCATCACCACTGCATCTGACAAACCCGCTGCGCCCTTCCGGCTTCACCACCATCTCATCCATCTACGCAGCAGGCGTATCATCCTTTTTCCACTGTGGCCACACGGATAGCCAATCGAGCACGTCGCCCTGCGGGATTTCCCGTCTTAGCGCTATGTACCCGTTTGGTACGACCTCTTTTAATTACTAGTGTATCTTACTCTTACATAAAATGCAAAGTCTCCAAATGAGGGTGTTGAAAAAGTCCCTTGATCGCACAGATTTTCATAGGAAAATGGGCCAATAAAGCGGGTAACTAAGGAGTTTTTCAACACTCTCCCAAATGAACAGTTGCGCTGAAACCGAGAGTTGTGTTATAATAGTTAAGATATTAGGTAAAAGAAAGCAGATAAACTCATAGAGCTTCAGCAGGACATTCATGATGTTCAGACTTCATCACCGCTTGCCAACTTCGCCCAGATCTTCTGGAGAAGATGCCAATGCACGAGCATGTGCCCCTCTATGACTCGTTCAGCGACACATATGACCGCTTTGTGAATTGGACACAGCGGCTCGCCTATGAGATGGACTTCATCCGGCGTCAGCTCGCTGTCATCGGAGCACAGCGTGTGCTGGATGCCGCTTGCGGCACGGGCCGCCACGCCATTGCGCTGGCACAGGCAGGCTACGAGGTGACAGGCGCTGACCTAAGCACTGGCATGATCGAGCGGGCACGTCACAATGCCGCAGAAGCAGGGGTAAACCAGGTGCACTTCGTTGTGGCTGGCTTTGGGCAATTGCGTCAAGCGGTGGAAGGTTACTACGATGCTGTCCTGTGCTTGGGCAATAGCATACCCCACGTCTTGACCGATGCACAGTTCCACGCCACACTGGCCGATTTTGCTGCCGTGCTGCGTCCGGGGGGATTGCTCCTCATCCAAAACCGCAACTTCGATGCGGTCATGCGCACACGCAACCGCTGGATGACCCCGCAATGGTACCGTCAAGGCGCTCAGGAGCAGCTCTTTGTCCGCTTCTATGATTTCAATGCCGATGGCACGCTCACGTTCAACGTGCTCATATTGGAGCGCGCGGGCGACGGAGCGTGGGCGCAGCATGCGGAAGCGACCTTACTGCGGCCATGGCGCAGCGAGGAATTGCGCCACGCCCTGGAGGGCAATGGTTTCGAAGATTGCACCTTTTACGGCGATATGGCGGGCAATCTGTTCGAAGCAACCAACAGCAATGATGTGGTGATTACCGCACACAGGAGGGGATGAATGCGTATTCTGGCGATTGTTTCCGGTGAGTATGGCCGTCGCCATGTGGCGAACATCCGTGCCCATGCGCCGGCGGATTGGAGCATTGAAACGTGGCAGGCACCGGCGGTATTGCCGCCCGTCACCGATTATCCGGAGGATTACCTGCCGGCGCAGCTGCCCGCCGCCGACCTGATCTTAGTTTTCGGCGAACATTCGGGCATCGCCGAGTTGATCCCTGAGATCGCTCGCATGACGGGTGCGCAGGCGGTAATCGCCGCGGTTGACAATGAAGCATGGCTGCCACGTGGATTGGCGCGTCAACTGCGCGGATGGCTGGCAGACATGGGGGTGGTGTGCGTCACACCCAAGCCGCTGTGTGCCCTCACCGAGCACGACTATGGCACACGGCGACGCGAGCGCATCGCCTACGCGCACCCGCTGATCGCGGAGTTCGCCCGTCACTTCGGGCAGCCGCAGCTGCGCATTGAGGTCGATCCCGAAACGCGCACCATCGCCGCGGTGGAAGTGGTGCGTGACACGGTGTGTGGCTGTGCGCGCTATGTCGCCGAGCGGCTGGTCGGAGTCTCGGTGGACGAGGCAGAATACCAGGCGGGTATGCTGCATCATCATTATCCCTGCCTGGCCTCGATGGGGAAAGACCCCGATTTCGGCGATACGCTGATGCACATCTCGGGCAACCTAATGAAGGACAACGTCGCCGAGCAGGTGAAACCCTACCGGCACGTCCAGTATTTCGTGCCGGTCTCGCGTAGCGAATAGAGCGCGATACGGTCGCGGCTCGGATAAATGGTCGCGGCACGGATGGTATGAGCCGAGCTGCGCGCGTCAGTCAGTAGGGGCGACCGGCCGGTCGCCCCTACACCGCTGCTCGGCATTGTGCAAGTGGGCGCAATGATTTACAATGGAGCATGCAGCAGATAGCTGAAATGGTGAGGTGAGCGGTGCAGAGGGTGCCCATCCTGATTGGGAGCGTTGCTCTGTTGGTCGCGCTAGGTGTCGCATTGCACACTGCCAACTTCACATCCTACCTGGGGGATGACCCGGCAGCTTGCAACAATTGTCATGTGATGGACACTGCTTATGAAAGCTGGTTTCACGGCAGCCATGCCCGTTGGGCTACATGCAATGATTGCCACACGCCACACGAGATACTCCCCAAGTACATGACCAAAACGGAAGCGGGTTTCCGACACGTCAGCGCGTTTGTGTTGGGCGACATTCCGCCCGCCATTCGGGCGCGTGAATCCTCGCGGCAGATCGTTCAGGAGAATTGCATCCGGTGCCATCAGGCCACCGTTGAGGACGTCCTGGACGGAGCGATGAAATTTGACACGTATTGTTTTGAATGCCACCGCCAGGTGGCACACGGCGCACGTGGCATCGCGTTATCACCACTTCTGCATCAGGAGGGAAGCCAATGAGACGCCCTTCGCTTTCTGTGTTGATCCTGACCGCCATTATTGTGGTGCTGGCCGGTGGGCTCATTGCCACGTTGCTGTTCGTCGCCAGCCAACCGGCGCCACAGCGCGGCATCCCGCCTCTGGTGGAAGTCGCCCCCAACGAGCCGGTTTCGGCGAAGTGGGGACTCAACTTCCCCAATCAGTATTCGACGTTTCTGCTCACCGAACAGAACGCTATTTCCACAACCTATGGCGGCTCCGCGCTGATTTCCAAGCTGGAACAAGATCCGCGACTGGTCACCCTGTTTGCCGGGATGGCCTTCAGCAAGGATTATAACGAAGATCGCGGGCACCGGCGGAGTCTGGAGGATGTGCGGGCAACCCGGCGCGTGAACGAAACGACCCCCGCGACATGTTATTCCTGCAAGAGTGCCAACACACCGTCTCTTTGGGCCGAGATGGGCATGCGCGAGTTCGACAAGCAGAAGTTTTTCGACATGAGCGCACGCATCACGGAGCCCATTGGCTGCGCCAACTGTCACGAAGCGAACACGATGCGCCTGATCGTGACCAATCCTGCTTTAGAAGAAGCGCTGGTCGCCTTGGGCAAGGACTGGCGCACTTTTACGCGACAGGAAATGCGCACGGTCGTGTGTGCCAATTGTCATGTGGAGTACTATTTCCAGGGGGATGACAAGTATCTGGTCTTCCCGTGGCGCAACGGCACCCGCATCGAAGAGATTGCGCAGTACTACGCCGACACCGGTTTTGAGGATTGGAAATATCCCGATGCCGGCACGTCTATGATCAAGATGCAGCACCCGGAGTATGAGGTGTACACCGCCGACAGCACGCACTACCGCGCCGGCGTGGCGTGCGCCGATTGCCATATGCCCTATACGCGTGACGGGGCAGCCAAGTTCTCCTCTCATAACATCCAGAGCCCCCTGCTGATGGCGGAAGCGGCTTGCGGCGCGTGCCACACGGATGTCTCCTATGCCGTTGAGCGCGCCAAGCGCATCCAGGATCAGGTTCACGAGACGATGTTGAAGACAGAAGATGCGCTCATTGCCGCAATCGAAGCGCTGAAAGCGGCGGCGTCGGATGCAAATGCGGATCAGTCCAAGCTGGCAGAGGCGCGCACGCTCCATCGTGAGGCGCAGTTGCGTTGGGACTTCATTTCGGCGGAAAACAGCATGGGCTTCCACAACCCTGAAGAGGCGCTGCGCATCCTGGCCACGGCAATTGACCTGGCCCGCCAGGCACAACTCAAGGCGATTGCCGCTTCGCAGACCGCTCTGCTGGCCAGCGCATTGCGGTAGGATGCCCGTCTATACAGGGCACACAGAGAAAACCTCCCGCAGGTTTGGAATCTGCGGGAGGTCACAGCGTTGCGTGCTCCGCGATCTCTGCGATGAAAGAATTGCCGTTCCCTGACGGTTGCGACCCGGATAAGGCACAGCGCCTTTAGGCAAAGGCACGGAAGCGATCCCTGGCCATGTTGCACACCGGGCACTTATCCGGCGCTGCACCGACCACTGTGTGGCCGCACACTTCACACACATATACGGTGCCGAAATCGATGTCCTTGCCGGCGTCTGCTGCCTGCTTGGCCTGAGTGTACAACGCGACGTGTTGCTTTTCCGATTCCCACGCCCAACTCATCGAGCGATGGGCAGCCTTCTCGCCCTGCGACTCGGCCACTGCCATATAGGCGGGGTACATCTCCTCCACTTCGAACCGCTCTCCGTCAATGGCGCCCTGCAGGTTCTGCGCCGTGCTGCCGAGGCCAAAACCGCCCCCTGCGGTGACGTTGAACCCGCCTGCCTCATTCTTTAACACGGTGAAGTGACCGGTGGCGTGCACCTGCTCGGCGAAGGAGATCGCGCGGAAGAGGCGGGCAATGTTAGGAAAACCGTCCTGATCCGCCTTGTCTGCCCAGATGAGATAGCGCATATGCGCCATCGACTCGCCCCCAAAGGCACTGCGCAGATTTTCCGCTGTCATGCTATGCATCGTTTTCCACTCCTTCTAGGAAATTAAGAATTGTGTGCCTACTCATGCTGTTCCGCAGAACCCAAGCAAGTGGCAAAGCAACAAAAGTATATCGCAAATCCCCGATTCTTGGCAAGATGAGAAGACTTGGAGGGTGTTGAAAAAAATCCCTTGACCGCTCAAATTTTCATAGGAAAACAGGCCAATAAAGCAGGTAACTAAAGAGTTTTTCAACATCCTCGTCCAGAGGACCTTGCATATTGAGGACATATATGGTATAATTTGTTTGCTAGTGAACAACCAAGCTCTCAACACAATATAAGGAGGATACACTATGACCACAGAGCGCATCGGTGGAGTGACATTTAAGGGACAACCATTGACCGTCATCGGCCCGCAGCTCAGGCCGGGCGACCGCGCGCCAAACTTTCGCCTGTTGGACAACGACCTCAACGAAGTGACCCTGGCAGACAGCGCCGGCAAGGTGCGTCTGATCAGCGTAGTGCCTTCGCTGGACACCAGTATCTGCGATTTGCAGACGCGCCGCTTCAACGAAGAGGCTGCCAACTTCGGCCCCGACGTAGTGGTACTGACTGTCAGTGCGGATTTACCCTTTGCGCAAAAACGCTGGTGCGGTGCTGCGGGGGTAGAACGCGTCCAGACGCTCTCCGACCATCGCGATATGAACTTTGGGGACACCTATGGCACCCACATCAAGGAGCTGCGACTGGAGCAACGCGCTGTGTTCATCGTCGACCGTGAAGGGATCATCCGCTATGCCGAATATGTACCGGAAGTAGCTCGGCATCCCAACTACGATGCCGCTCTGGCCGCTTTGAAAGAGTTGGTGGGTAATTAGCAAAGATGTGAGCGAGCTGGAGGAGGAATGATCATACCACGCGCCTGAGGAAGCATCAGGTTCCATCTGCCCAGCCGGGTTCAGAGACAGAGGGTTTTCTTTGATCCTACCTGAGGGCGATTTGCCGGCCTTTGAGCGTGGGCTTCTCGCTCATCAGGCAATTCCTTAAGGTCACTCGAGCAGTCGCATCAGATTCTCATGCGTCAGAAGCATGGGGTTCGCATCAGGCCCCAGAAAGGGGCGCACATCATCCAGGACGCGCTCCCACGTGGCCGTTTGCAGGCGTTCGCGCACGACCCGGCGCCAGTTGTCCTGGGTCAACATCTCCCCTTGCCACCCCGTCTGGCGCAGGGCGTTGTTGAGCAACGTCAGATTGGGCGGGGGCCACTCCGGATCGCTGAGGTACCAGAGCAGATCATAGAGATCGCGTCCCTTGAGGAAAGGGCGCTGCAGGATGGCATGCAGCTTGCCTGCCAGCAGCGAGGCGCGATCGTGGTGCTGCAGGTGCAGTGGGATGTAGCGACGCACAACTGTGGTGGCCAGCACAGCACCGGCGGGCGGATTCGTATCCACCTCGATCTTGACCGCCAGGACCTCGCCTCGATGCGGCGACAACCCCAGTTCATGGAGCAAGCCAGGGAAGCGCACGAAGGCGCTGTGGACGACTTTCCGATCGTTCACCCTGAGTTCGACGGTGTAGCCTTCGGCGGTTAGCTCGGCCTGAATAGCTCGCAGGTAAGCGCGAAAGTCATAGCGTTCTCTGTCCTTCTCCAGGGCGAAATCCAGGTCCTCAGAATAGCGTGCCGTGGCGTACAAGAAACGCAGGGCGGTTCCGCCGTGAAAGGCGAGTGGGATCATGGCCCCGACGCGCTGGAGCGCACCGAGAATCCGCGCCTGCAAATACTCGCGTGCGCTGTTGCGTGCCTGTACGGGCGCAGGTGCACGACGAACCAGTTCGGCGAGATACTCCTTCACAGCGTTTCGTACTCCATAGCTTCAGCCTGTGCCAGCTCCGTCACGAGCTCGACCGCCCGTTTCAGCTTAGGGCTGGAGGTGAGATCGACCAGGCGTTTCAGCTCGTCCAGGTTCAGTTGTTCCAGATTCTGCAAGCGCAGTTCGCGCAAATAGTCCGGCGAGTCCGCACCAGGGTGCAGGTAGATCAAGTCGAGCAAAGCCTTTTCCGGCGTGGCGACGAACGCCTTCTGTCCGCTGCCAAGGTCCATCTGTCGATAACCGCGCAGAAGTTTGGGCTGGATGTGGCGGAACTCAAAGATGCCGAACGGCGTCTCCCGGCGCCCCGGTCGTGCCGCCGTGACACTGATAACCACGGGCGTGTATTCCGGGATGAGCCCATAGTGTGCGAGAGCGGACTGGCAACTGACGTACGAACCGCGCACCAGATGGTTGGCAACGACGAAAGGGTGTGGCTTGACCTTCTGGAAAGGTGGAGCTGGAGCGTAAAGCCCGCGCCGCAACTGATAGAGACGCCCCGCCTTGACCCAGCGCGACAACTGCCGGCGCACGTCCGCTGCGTCCACTTCACCTGCCAGGAGCAGCCCGGTCTCAAAGATGGGTTCATCGCCGATGATGGCGAGCAGATCGGTAAATTTCATAGCAACATGATGCCATGAATGGCAATTTGTTGCAACGCACCCGACGGAACCGAGCGAGCACTAGGTTATATCCACCTGACCGGGTTCCAGGTAGATCATCCCCGAGTCATCGTCATAAGCTAATAGCTCGGCATAACGCCCCCAGCTCACCACAGTCGCCGCCTGACGCTTTGCCTCATCGGGCGGAAATTCCAACTCCAGGGCGGTCTGGATGACATCCAGCTCCAGGCGCTGACGGTCGGCAGCGCGCAACATGGTGAGCAGCCACTTGAACAGCGGCAGGCGGCGCAACCGGGTGGCGAAAATCTCCTTGCGTGCGAGAATGCTCGCTTCAGCGAAGGTCTCACCCAGCGAGGTCAGGCTGATATCACCCTGAGCGACCGTCACGAATCCCAGTATCTCACCCGCTTCGATGAGCTGCAGGAGATGGTTCGAATCGACTCCCAGCTCTTGGGACAGACGATAGATATCGGTGCGGTTGCGGGGTGCCTCGTCCAGCTTCTCCAGCAAACCAGCCAGGTCAGTAATGGAGATAGAAGGAAGAGCGCGGGTGCGTCCGGGCTCTCCAGGGGCACTGCCCAATTCCACATTCTCCG
>QEXY01000146.1 GCA_003130875.1 Ardenticatenia bacterium | reverse complement strand
TAATGGTGGGTGCGCTTGCTGCGGTGACGGGCTTGTTGCCGCTGGAGGTGCTGGTCGAAACGGTGGAACGCCACATGCCATCGGCTCGCCGTGCCATGGTCTTTCCCAATCAAGAAGCGCTGCGCCGTGGAGCGCAGATTGTCATGGAGCAGGGTCAAATCCGTCACCAAATTGAATCGCGCTCGTCATACGCTTGAAACAACCACTTAGCCCGACTGCGTCCATCCCCGCATAGCGGCATTCCAGGGATGGGCATTTGGGCAGCAGCTTCGGGGAATGTGCAGCATCGGGGCTGCAGTCAGTGATGACAATGGGGGTTGGCACATCTAGCAATCGAGGTGGACATTTAGATAGAGACATAGTTGCCGCTCTGCGGTCATGGTGGGCTGCCAATAGGTTGTCCAATCTGTCTGGACCACAGAGGACTCGTCTTCTAAACCTTTCCGGATGCGCTCCGTAGCCCGTGCAATTTGCTCATCGCTTTTTTTGAGCCCCTGCCGTATCGGAGTGCACCCACAACGTCGTACTGTCCACGATCACACTCCATGTTCGGGTTGTCGGTGAAATGCGCCACCATCCGTTCCCAGGCCCCCTGATCACTCCAGCGGGCAAAGCACTTGTAGATCCTCTTTTGCTTGCCATAATAGGGTGGCAGCAGACGCTACGATGTTGTACCGCGGGCGGTTCACAACACTCCCTCTATGAATCGACAACAGTTCTCCTCGCGACCCAGGTAGACGTCCCGAACAGATGCGCAGGAAGGAGGGGATCTTGGACCATTGCTCGTCGCGCAAAGTGACCGGATTCAGATGCCAACACAACCTGCACTTGGATTGGAAAAGTAGGACAGTGGAGAAGACAGTGCTGGTCTACAAAAAAGTGATCGTCCGTCTGCTTGCATTCCCAAAGGGAAGCGGGACGCAATCCCATACTCGGATTGCGCTGTATTTGGCGCGTGCCTCTGAGCGGCGCCGGCGACGATGGCAGGATGATTCGAAATGTCCACGCGATTAGAGCGCATCATCTACATCGACCAACAAATTCGCGCCCGACGTTATCCTTCGGCAGCCACCCTGGCAGGACATTTTGAGGTGTCGAAGCGCACCATCTACGAGGACCGCGCCTTTATGGTGGACCGCTTGGGAGCACCCATCATCTACGATGCCGAACACGGCGGATGGGCCTATACGGATGATATGTGGGTGTTGCCAGCGATGATGGTCAGCGAGGGGGAGCTGCTCGCCTTCTTCCTCAGTCAGGTGATTGCGCAGCACTATCTGGGTACTCCTTTCGAAGCTCCCTTGCGTAGCGCCCTGCGCCACCTAATGCAATACCTGCCCGATCACGTCCAGGTGAACGTGCAAGAGATAGCGCAGCACTATACTTTCCGCGCCGGCGCTACGGTCGCCGTAAATGCCCAGTTGATGTTGGATTTGGAACGGGCCATTCGCGAACATCGCCAGGTGCGGATCACCTATTACGTCGCCAGCCGCGGCGAACGCACCGAACGAGTCGTCGATCCTTATCACTTCTATAACGTGCGCGGGGACTGGTATCTGATCGCTTATGACCACCTGCGTGGGGAGATGCGCAACTTCCACCTGGGCCGCATCGAACAATGGGAGATATTGAGCAGCACATTCGAGCCAGATGCCACATTCTGTATACAGGAGTACCTAGCAGAGGGCTTCTTGACCAGCATGGGAGCGGTCTATGATATCGTCATTCGCTTCGACGCCTATCAGGCACGCTGGATACGCGAACGTCAGTGGCATCCCACGCAACAGATCGAAGAGTTGCCGGATGGCGGCTTGATTCTGCGGCTGCGGTGCGGCGGTCTTGACGAGGTGCGGCGTTGGGTGATGAGCTATGGCAGCCACGCCGAGGTGCTGACGCCGCCCGAACTGCGCCGCGTCGTGGCCGAGGAAGCTGTCAAAATGGTGCAACGCTATGCCGAGTGAAGATATACTGCACTCGAGTGTGATAAAATAGAGATAGAAGGCCGAAACACTGCGAGGAGACCGCCATGGATGTGGATGCTCATCCCGGTTATGACACCGATGACGCAACCTTCAGCCGTCTGATGCGCTGCTGGGGTAAAAGCGGTGTTACCCCTGACCAGTTTCATCCGGTCCTCTATCATATGTTGGACGTCGGTCACGTGGCGCAGCAGCTGCTGGACGAAAAGGCATCGCCGCGCTGGCGCCGCGCGTTGGGGAATGTCTGGGATGTCCCACCAGACACCTTACGTCACTGGCTGCCCTGGCTCGCTGCACTGCATGACATCGGCAAGATATCCGCAGCCTTCCAGGGCAAGAGCGAATCGCAGCGTCAGCGTCTGGAGCAAGAGGGCTTTTGTTTCAGCGGCAGACTCGGTGATCCAAATGTCCTGCATACGCACATCGGCCAGGCGTTTGTCGGGCAGGCACGTCGGGACCTGTTCCCCATCCACAACCTCGACGAACGCGTGGGGCGTATTTGCGCCTGTGCTATCGGAGGGCATCACGGAAGATACCTGAAGGCCTATGACCTCCAAATGGTGCGTGGCGCGCTTATATCCGAGCCGTCCGAGTGGGATGTGCTGCGCCGTCAGGCGGTTGCGTGGCTCTATCAGCGCTTGGTCGCCGATTCGGACAGCGTGCCGGACGCGTCACCGCGTCATACCACGGCTGCCGCTCTCTTGTTAACCGGGTTCACTATCCTGTGCGACTGGCTCGCTTCGGATGCGCGCCACTTCCCGCTGAGCCCTGATATGTCGCTCGAGGCGTATTGCGTCCACAGCCGGCAGCGCGCATGGGAGGTCGTTCATGAGGCAGGCTTCCTTCAACACACGCTCAGCCTGGCAATCCCCCGTTTTAAAGCCCTCTTCCCGGCATATGTGCCACCGCGCCCGTTGCAGGCGGCCGTCGACCAGGTGCCCGAAACACTCCTGCGCAAGCCATGCCTGGCGATCATCGAAGCGCCCACCGGCGAAGGAAAGACCGAAGCCGCCTGGGCACTGGCCCATCGCATCGCCTGCGCCACCGGCCAGACGGACGAGATGTACTACGCCCTTCCGACGATGGCCACGAGCAATCAGATGTTCGCCCGGATGCAGCGTTACCTGCGGGAGCACCTGCGCCTGCCCACCTCGATCAAGCTGGTGCACGGTCAGGCCCATCTGATAGAGGATGATCTGCGCATCGAACCCACCGACGAGGGTGACTCCGTGGATCAACGCGCCCTCTTAGAATGGTTTGCCCCGCTCAAACGCAGTCTGTTGGCGCCGTTCGGCGTGGGCACAGTAGATCAGGCTGAACTCGCCGCGCTGAACGTCAGGCACGGGATGCTGCGTCTCATCGGGCTGGCGGGCAAAGTGGTGATCTTCGATGAGGTGCACGCCTATGACATTTATATGACGTGTGTGGTGGAACGCCTGTTGAGCTGGCTGAGCGTGCTGGGCAGCTCGGTCATCTTGCTATCCGCCACGCTGCCCTTGCAGCGGCGTAACCAGTTGGCGCGTGCCTATGGTTGCACCCTGCATCCGCTCGAGGCGCTCGGCGATGCTTACCCCATCCTCTACGTCGGCAACCAAGACGCCGGGTACGCCACTCCCATCGCCGCTGCCCAGCCGGAGCGCCGTATCGCCGTGGAGTGGCTGCACCTCGGCGACCAGGACGCCGAGGCGAAAGCACATCGTCTGCTGCAGCTGGTGGCCGAGGGCGGATGTGCCTGCTGGATCACCAACACGGTGGCGCGCGCCCAACAGCTCTTCCGCGCCCTGACCGCCATGGCTCCAGCGAATGTCTCCTGCGCCCTGTTGCATGCCCAGTACCCGCTCGAAGAACGCCACCAGCGCGAACAGGAGATCGTGCGCCAATACGGCCGGGAGGGCGAGCGACCGCAGCGCGGCATCGTGGTGGGCACGCAAGTTCTGGAGCAGAGCCTCGACCTCGACTTCGACGTGATGATCTCCGACCTCGCGCCGGTCGACCTGATCCTGCAGCGCGCCGGACGCTTGCACCGCCATGTGCGGCCTCGGCCGCCGGCACATCCCTGGCCGAAGCTATACCTGAACGCACCGCTTCAGACGCCGGATGACCCCGATTTGAAGACGGACCAGCACATCTATGCCCCCTACTACCTGCTCCGCACCTGGCAGCTGCTGCGCACGCGTCGCAGCATCATCCTGCCGCAGGATTACCGCACCCTGGTCGAAGCGGTCTACGGCGACACAGCGCCCTCACCGGAAGATGTCCGTCTGGCGGAAGCGTGGCGGGAGCTGCAGACAAAGGAGCAGCTGGCGATAAGCGAGGCGGAGACGCGCCTGCTGCTGTCACCCGAAAACTCGGAGGACTTGCTGTGTTCTCAGATGGCCAGTATGGGGCTATTTGAAGAGGACGAAGGTGGCACAGCGTGGATCGTCGCGCGCACCCGTATGGGGGAGGAGAGCATCACCGTGATCCCGTTGGAGCTGGATGCTCCTGACCTCGCCTCTGCGAAGCGTGCGCGCGTGTCGGATCAGGAGGAGTGGCTGTCGCTTGCCGATCCCGCCCCGCGGGAGATCCAGCTGCGCCTGCTGCGCCGCAGCGTGCGGGTGAGCCGGCAGGATGCCGTCCGGGCGCTCCGAAACACACGTACCTCCCTGCCGCCTCTCTTCCGCGAATCCCCCCTGTTGCGGTCCGGTTGCCTGCTCGGACTGCACCGCGGATGTGCCCGCGTTGACGCGCTGACCTTTCGACTGGATCCCGATTTAGGATTGGTGATTGAGAGAACATAAGGAGGATCAAGTGTGATGTCCACACCCCGCGAAGAAATCCCGTCCTTTAACCTGTGGTATGAACCGTGGATCACCCTCGAGGATGCCCAAGGCCAACAAACACGTCTGGGCATCGAGCAGACACTGTTGCAAGCGCATCAGCACACCACCATCATCGAGCTCTCGCCGCTGGTCGTGGTGGGCATCCGCCGTCTGCTCGCCGCCATCCTGCAGGCGATCTTTGATCCCCAGAGGATTGGCGACCTGTGTGCGCTGCTGCGCCAATCCGCCTTCCCCGAAGAGCCAGTCCGCGCTTTCGGAGCGCGCTACGCCGCGCGCTTCGACCTCTTCTCGCCCACGGCGCCGTTTCTGCAGAGCGCCGACCTGCCGCAGCAACCAGACAAGAAGGACGCCCCCAAGACGGTCGCCTACCTGGCGCCGGAGCTGCCCGCCGGTTCGGAGGTGGTACACTTCCACCATGGCAGCGACGATGCCTATGTCTTCTGTCCGGTCTGCGTGGCCGGTTGCCTCTGCGCACTGCCTGCCTTTGCCACCGTCGGTGGCAGAACGATCAAACCCTCGATCAACGGGGTGCCCCCCATCTACGTGCTGCCCGAAGGACGCACCCTGTTCGAGAGCCTGGCCTATTCGCTGGTGTTGCCGAACTATCAACCCTCAGCGCGCAGCCGGACTCAGGACCTTGCTTGGTGGGAACGCGAGCCGATCATCCAGCAATCACATGAGGTGATCGAGGTGGGCTACCTGCATAGCCTCACCTTTCCCGCTCGCCGGGTGCGCCTGCATCCCGGGCGTCTGGACGCGCCCTGCTCGCGATGCGGCAATCCCAGCCGGTGGGGGGTACGCACAATGATATACAAAATGGGAGAATATCGTCCCAAGGAGGCTCCGATCTGGTTTGATCCCTTCGCCGCTTACGTCTTGCCTCAAAGCAAAAAAGGTGACACCCCACCCAGACCCATTCGTCCCCAACCCAACCATGCCTTGTGGCGCGAATATGCCAGTCTCTTTCTGACAAACGCTCAGGGTGGAGAGCAAAGCAGCCGTCGTCCCACCGTGCTGGACCAGCTGGCCGAACTCACATCCGAATGTCCAGAGAGAGCTATCTCGTTGTTTTCATTTCGTTGTGTGGGGCTGCGCACCGATATGCAAGCGAAGGTTTTCGAATGGGTGGAGGCAGGTTTCGAGGTACCACCCGTCCTGTTACGCGATCCGCAGGGAGGTTGGTTGGTGAGCCAGGCGATCGAGTTCGCCGACCAGTGTGCCAAGACCATCCGCAGTGTCTTTACCCAGAACTGGAAAGGCGAGGCGAGCTTGCGCGCTTCTATGGAAGAGCGTTTCTGGGCAGCGCTGGCGGCACCATTTCGCCAGACGGTGTTGCGCATGTCCCGGCCTGAACAACGCCCTACCGCATACCAGGAATGGATCGAGCGCTGCGTCCGCGAGGCGAAGAATGCCTTCCGCACCGCCGTCGAGTACCTCGGCGATGACGCCGCCACGCTGGAAAAACGTTTCATAAGTGAGAGGAGCGTTTACGGATTGCTGAACAAGTTGCGAAAGGAGTACCTGCCCGATGCATGATCATCCTTATGCCTCGCAAATTCTTACCTTCATCGAACGATTAGAGCGCCTGGACGCCGGCGAGCGGGCACGTCTCAAGCGCAATGCCGGCAAAACGCTGGCCGAGGCGCGTGATACCGCGCTGGCCCTCTTCTACCGCTTGCTGCCGCCGCAAGTGCCGGAGCATCATGAGGAAACCTACTTCCTGGTCGCCACCCTCTATCCGCTCGCCGAAGCGGGCAGCAGCGGCAATCTGGGGGATGCGCTGCGCCGGGCGCGCACCATGACGCGGGAAAACCCGGGCCTGGACCGCCGCGTCCGCGTCCTGCTCGACGCCGACGCGACCCAGCTCCCCTTCCGCCTGCGTCAGGCGATCCACTACCTTGCTTCCGCACGCATCCCGGTCAACTGGGCGCAGTTGCTCCAGGACCTGCTCGCCTGGGATCATCCCAGACGATGGGTGCAACGAGAATGGGCGCGCGCTTATTTCGCCGGCCCATCGCCCGAAGAATAACTGTCTCTATAATGTTATGTAAAGTAAAAGGAGGAAACGAACAATGCTTGTGCAAATGCATTTCCTGCAAAACTATGCGCCGGCCAATCTAAACCGCGACGACACTAACGCTCCCAAGGATGCCGTCTTCGGCAATGTGCGCCGCGGCCGTGTCTCCAGCCAGTGCCTCAAGCGCAGCATCCGCCGCTCGTCCATCTTCCGCGACGCTTTTGGGGATGACGGCCTGCTGGGCATGCGTACCAAGTTGCTGCCGGAATTGGTGCGCAAGGCGCTGAAGCAACAGGGCGCCGACGACGCCACTGTCGAGGCAATTGTGCGCCGCGTGCCGGAAATCGGGCGCGAGTCCACCAAACGCGCCGCCAGGGAAGAAGGGGACGAAAATGAGACGACATCGCGCGAGACGGAGAGTGCAACCCGCCAGCTGATCTTCATAGGCCACGATGAGATCCCTCGCCTGGCTGACAAGCTGTGGCAGCTGTACCAGAGCTACGGCGCGGGGAAATGGCCAAAGGTAAAGATCGACGAGATTACCAAGGCGCTGGGTCCCTCTTTGCCACGCTCGGTGGACATCGCCATGTTCGGCCGCATGACCACTTCGAGCGCCTTCGAGGACGTCCAGGCGGCCGTCCAGGTCGCCCATGCCATCTCCACCCACGCGCTCGTCCAGGAATCCGACTATTACACCGCGGTGGACGATCTCTCAGGCGAGTCAGGCGCCGGGATGATCGGGGATGTGGAGTTCAACAGCAGCACCTACTACCGCTACCTGAACGTGCACTGGGAGCAGCTGGTGCGCAACCTGGGCGACGACATCCCTGTGGCGCGCAAGGCGGTGCTGGTGCTGCTCGAGGCGGCCGCCAAGGCACACCCCAGCGGCAAGCAGAACGCCTTCGCCGCTTTCAACCTGCCGGATGTGGTGCTGGTTGAGGTGATGCGCGACAACCTGCCGGTGAGCTACGCCAACGCCTTCCTCAAGCCGGCGCGCCCCAGCGGCGATCAATCCTTGATGGATGCCTCGGTGGCGCAGCTGAGCGATTATATGAACCGGGTGATCCCCGTCTACGACTTGGAGGCGCAGCGCGCTTACACCGCCCTGCAAGACGGTCACCAGCTGCCCTTTGCCCAACGCTGCCCCACTCTGAAGGAATTGCGGGAATGGCTGGCCGGACAGTTGCCGGAGTGAGCTGCTATGGCCAACACGCTCTTCTTGCGATTGGAAGGACCGCTGCAGGCGTGGGGCGAACGCGCACGTTGGGGAGTACGCGACAGCGCGCCGGAACCCACCAAATCGGGGGTGGTAGGCCTGCTGGCGTGCGCGCTCGGCCTGCAGGCGGATGCGGACATTCAGGCGCTCTCTCGCCAGGTGCGTATCGGTGTGCGTTGTGACCTGCCGGGCGAGCCGCTGCGCGATTATCACACGGTTGTCGGCGGCGTGTTGAGCGCCGAGGGGAAGATCAAGCGAACGGGATCGACCGGCGAGATCGAGACGGTGGTCTCCGAGCGTTATTACCTGGCGGATGCCTCATTCCTGGTCGCGGTCCAGGCGCCGCCCGAACTGATCGAACGCATGGCCGAAGCGGTGCAGCACCCGCACTGGCCAATCTACCTGGGGCGCAAGAGCTGCGTGCCCACGCGGCCGGTTTTTGCAGGCACGGGCGATTATCCCACCCTTTTGGATGCCCTGCGGGCAGCACCGCGCTGCGACCGCTGGCCTTCGTGCCAGGAGACGCGAGTGCGCGTCGTGGTGGAGTGCGCCCCACGTGAAGGGGTGCGCCGGCGCGATGAGATCGTCTCGCGTGCCTTTCGCACCTACGCCACACGCTACACGTGCGACCTCGAATTGGAGTTCCCACCCGTGGATGAAGAGATGGATCAGGAGGTGTAGGATGTATCTCTCACGTCTGCTCCTCGATCCGCACTCGCGGCGTGTCCGCCGCGAGGTGAGCGAACCCTACGAAATGCACCGCACGCTGCTCAAGGCATTTCCGCCTGCCGCCGCCGGCGGGCCGGGGCGCGTGCTCTTCCGTGTCGACATGCCCCCTACACACGCTGCCGGCCCGCCTCACTTCATCGTCCTGGTGCAATCGGAGCACATGCCGGATTGGAGCTTCCTGGACACTCTCGAGCGTTATCTGCTGCCCGGAGTCGCCGACAACCCTGCCGTCAAGCCTTTCGCACCCGCCTTCACGCGTGGACAACGATTGCTCTTCCGGCTGCGCGCCAACCCCACCGTCAAGCGCGACGGCAAGCGTCGCGGGCTCTATCGGGAGGAAGAACAACGGGCCTGGCTGGAGCGCAAGGCGGCCGCGAACGGTTTCTCCGTCCTCGGTGTCCTTATCCAGCGCGAGGGCACGGTCGGCGGGCGCATCTGCCGTGCCCCGGAAGAGGTGCACCCGTTGCGCCTGCTGGCGGTGCGCTTCGACGGTCTGCTGCAGGTGGACGACCCGGAACGCTTTCAGAATGCCCTGCGCCAGGGCATCGGCAGCGGCAAGGGATTGGGCTTTGGTTTGCTGTCACTGGCACGACCCCATTGGTGACCCATGCGCGACCTGCATGCCTTACCGCAGCTGGCAGATAGCCTCAGCTATCTCTACCTGGAGCACGGACGGCTGGAACGCGACACGCACGCAGTGGTCTTCATCGACGCCGAGGGTGGCTGCACCGCCATCCCGGTCGCCATGCTGGCCGTGCTCATGCTGGGACCTGGCACCAACGTCACCCATGCGGCGGTGAAGACGCTGGCCGAAAACGGTTGCCTGCTCCTTTGGACGGGTGAGGAGGGCATGCGGCTCTATGCCCAGGGCAGCGGTGAGACACGCAAGGCATATCGCTTGCTCCATCAGGCACGCCTGGCCACCGACCCGGCGCAGCGCCTGGCGGTCATCCGCCGCATGTACGCTGCGCGCTTCGGCCAGCCCCTCGACCCCAGCTGGACTCTGGAACAAATCCGCGGCATGGAAGGACAGCGCGTGCGCCAGGCATATGCTAAAGCGAGTCAAGAGTACGGGGTTCCATGGCATGGACGCCGCTATGATCGCACCAACTGGGCACGCAGTGACCCCGTCAACCGTGCTCTCTCGGCGGCGAATGCCCTGCTGAACGGCATATGTCACACGGCGATCGTCTCCGGCGGCTATTCTCCGGCGCTCGGCTTCATCCACACGGGCAGGCAACTTTCATTCGTGTACGACATTGCCGACCTCTACAAAGCGGAGATCACCATTCCGCTGGCTTTTCGCACCGTGGCCGAGTCGGCGGAGCTCACCCAGCTGGAGGCGCACGTGCGCCAGGCGTGTCGCGACGCCTTTCGCTCCGTGCGCCTGTTGGAGCGCATCTTGCCCGACATCGACCGACTGTTGGAGACGCCGCGCGTCCTGGATGAGGTGGATGACGACAGCGACCCGGCGGCGCCAGCGCCCTGGGGGGACGCGGAATGCTTTGTGCAGGAGGGGGTGGATGCTAGTCATGATCCTGGAACAGGTGCCCGCAGCGCTGCGCGGTGAGCTGGCGCGCTGGCTGATTGAGCCACATCCCGGAGTATTTGTCGGACACGTGTCGGCGCGCGTGCGAGATCATCTGTGGCAACGTTGTTTGACCAGACTGCGTGGTGGTCGTATAATCCAGTTATGGTCCACCAACACCGAGCAGCGTTTCGACGTTCGCTGTTGGGGAAATTCGGATCGCGAGATGGTATGGCTGGAGGGGGTCTGGCTGGTACGTCGACGGCCGGAGATGTTGGAAGAGATCCCTGTGGAGCGTGTATAGCGAGTTAGTTGGGACGACAGGCCAAGTGGTTATGGGAAAATCTGAGGAAAATAGAGTATTCCCCACACGCGTGGGGGTGAACCGCACGATCCCAACACACACGCCTGGAATGTGCACGTATTCCCCACACGCGTGGGGGTGAACCTTTCAGCGGCACGACCTCTCCCCTCGCCAGGTGCGTATTCCCCACACGCGTGGGGGTGAACCGGGTTGGGACGTTGTGCAATGGGTGGAGGTGTTCGTATTCCCCACACGCGTGGGGGTGAACCGAACAGGCTGAGCGCCTGATGGAATCGCTGGAGAGTATTCCCCACACGCGTGGGGGTGAACCATCTGGACGTGGCTACACGGCGCTTTGTCCAGCGTATTCCCCACACGCGTGGGGGTGAACCGTATCTGCTGGGGGATGCGACATTACGCCAGAGCGTATTCCCCACACGCGTGGGGGTGAACCAGACCTTCATCTGCAGTTCGTCTATCTCTCGCCACAGCGTATTCCCCACACGCGTGGGGGTGAACCGTTGAAAAAAATCCGCTAGGCCTAAACTTTTGGGCGTATTCCCCACACGCGTGGGGGTGAACCGCACGGCCGGGCCTGGCACGGCAGGCAGGGCAGGGCGTATTCCCCACACGCGTGGGGGTGAACCGGACGGCTCTGGCAGTGGCTATCTGTATCTCTACGTATTCCCCACACGCGTGGGGGTGAACCTGCCGAGGCGGCTCTTCACGTCCGCCAATGTTGCGTATTCCCCACACGCGTGGGGGTGAACCAGAAAGCGCGGGAATGGGCTGGGGGATGTTTATCGTATTCCCCACACGCGTGGGGGTGAACCGCCGTGGCATCGTCGCGCCCCCATATCATGTTCAGGTATTCCCCACACGCGTGGGGGTGAACCTGTCAATCCCCAACTGTGTGAGTGCGTTGAGGAGTATTCCCCACACGCGTGGGGGTGAACCTTTCCGCGTCAACCCCTTGACAAAATGCAAATCTGTATTCCCCACACGCGTGGGGGTGAACCGTTGAGCTACTCCCCATACACCCGTGTCGACGTACGTATTCCCCACACGCGTGGGGGTGAACCTTTTTCCCCCAGGTTGCGAGGAGTCCTGCCCACGTATTCCCCACACGCGTGGGGGTGAACCCAGTTTCCCACCCAGCGACTGCGCCACACTGGACAGTATTCCCCACACGCGTGGGGGTGAACCG
>QEXY01000145.1 GCA_003130875.1 Ardenticatenia bacterium | reverse complement strand
GCTCAACGTTGAGGTGGCCACCCCGTCTTCCAGCATCATGCTCTGCGCAAACGAGGTGGCGCCGTAATCATCGCCCATGCCGGGGAAGGACTGGATGGTGTAAAAGTCGAAGCCTTCCTGCTGCACGACCTTCTTGATCGCCAGATAGAGGCGGATCGAACGTTCGGCCACCTCATCTTCGGGGATGGGCTCGACAAAATAGGGCTGGATGTGACGCCGCGCCGCCTGGAGCTCCTCGGCGGTGATTGCCCTGGCGGTGGCGATCAGCTGTGTGACATCGCGGGTGTCGATGTCGATGCCGAACATCTTCATCCATTGGGATGGATCGGCGACGCCGCATGTCTGGCCCATACCGCGCCCGCCGAAAGCGCCCAGGGTGCTCATGTTGAGGCGGTTCTTCATGGCACTGGCGCGGCAGTAGGACACGATGCGTTGGAGCGTGCGCGCTTCGTTAGGATGACCGTACACGAAGCGGTGTGCCAAACCGATCTCCTTGAAAGCAGCCTGCATCACCCAGCCGCCGACCGGCCGCCAGCCTTGGGAGCCCGGCACCGTCCAGATCACGATGCCGCGGCCGCCCATGGCGAAATCGCGCACGGCGCCGATCAGGTGGGCCGCCCACACCCACGTGCCCGAAAAGAGCACCACGGCATCCAGATCGTCCATCTTCTTCAGCTGGGCGAAGCACGCGCGTGCCTCTTGCTTCGTGGCCAGCACCACCGGATACTCGACCAGCTCCAGGCCAGCGGTGCGCAACGCCTGTTTTGCCGCCGCAATGATGTTCTCGTCGATGAAGGGGGTGCCCAGGGGATCCAGCAGACCGTCTTTATGGACTCCATAGACAATGAAAGCGACCTTTGGTGTGAGCATCAGAAACCTCCTTATGAAAGATGACTACACGCCTTCCAGATCAAAGGCGGGCACGTACTCCGGGCTGGCGCTGTCCATCTCCTGGATGAAGCCGCACTCCAACCCGCGTTCCAACGCATAGGCGACGAGCGCCTCGTACTGCTCGCGCGGCACCCGCGTTGCCAGTTCGGGGTATTCGGGCGCGCGCCCCAAGGGGGTGTATTGCGCCATCAGGTTGAGATAGACGCCGCGCGGCAGGTTGTCCAGCACCCAATCCACCACCCGCTGCGAATCCTCCAGGGCGCCGGGCAGGGTGAGATGGCGGATCATCAGGCCGCGCCGGAGCATACCATGGGCGTCGAAGACCGGTTCGCCCACCTGACGCCACATCTCCTGGATGGCAGCGGTGGCGTAGGTGAAGTAGTCGGGCGCGCCCGACCAGCGCGCGCTCAGACGCGCATCGCAGTATTTGAGATCGGGCAGGTAGACATCCACCCATCCCTCCAGCTGGCGCAATGTCTCCACCCGCTCGTAGCCGCCCGTGTTGTACACGATGGGGATGCGCAAGCCCTCGCGCCGCGCTGCCTGGATCGCCTGGACGATGTGCGGGACGTAGGGGGTCGGCGTCACCAGGTTGATATTGTGAGCACCTTGCGCTTCCAGTTCGAGGAAGATGGCGCTCAGACGAGCGACAGAGATCTCCTTGCCGACTCCCTGATGGCTGATGGGATAGTTCTGGCAATAGAGGCAGCGCAGGTTGCAGCCGGTGAAGAAGACGGTGCCGGAGCCGCGCTCACCCGAGAGGCAGGGCTCTTCCCACGGATGCCGAAACGCCTTGGCGACGCGCACTGCGGCGCCGGCGCCGCAGTATCCACGCGCCGCGTGCCGATCCACACCGCACTGGCGGGGACACAGCGTGCAACCGCGCAGTTGCGCGGCGAGTTCGGACGACAGCTCTCCCCAAGCGCGCAGCTCCTCGGCCATCACCGCGGATCACACATCCAGCACCACCGGAAAGATCATCGGGCGGCGGCGCGTGCGCTCGTAGAGGAACTCGGCCAGGCGGTCGTGGATGAGCGCGCTGAGGGTGTCACGGTGTCCCAGGCCAGCCACCGCGCGCACCACGTCCTTCGCCTCTTCCATCAGCGCCTCGGCATCGCGCATGAAGACGAAGCCGCGCGAGATCAGCTCCGGACCTTCCACCACATCGCCGGTCTGGGCATCCCGCGCCAGCACCACCACGACGAAGCCGTCCCGCGAGAGCATCTGGCGATCGCGCAGCACCACCTCGCCCACATCACCCACGCCGGCGCCATCCACTAAGACATGGCCGCCGGCCACCCGTTCGCCCACACGCGCTCCCTTGGCGTCGATCTCGATCACCTGGCCATTGCGCACCACAAAGATGTTCTCCTCCGGAATGCCCAGCTCCCTGGCCAGCTCGCCATGGAGCACGAGATGGCGATACTCGCCGCTGATGGGAACGAAGTAGCGCGGCCGCGTCAGGCTGATCATCATCTTCTGTTCTTCCTGGCTGGCATGGCCGGACACGTGCACCGGGCGCAGACGCGGATAATACACCTTGGCGCCCAGCTTGAACAGATTGTCGAGCGTGCGGTGCACCAGCTCCTCATTGCCGGGGATGGGGCTGGCCGAGAGGATCACCGTGTCGCCCGGCTGGATGCTCACCTGGCGATGCTCCTGGTTGGCCATGCGCACCAGCGCGCTGGTCGGCTCACCCTGCGTGCCGGTGCAGACGATCGCCACCTGCGATGGCGCAAGGCGTTCGGTCTCCTCGGGACGGATGAACAGGCTGTCCGGCGCGTTCAGGAAGCCCAGCGAACGCGCCATGCGCACGTTCTCCACCATGCTCCGTCCCACGATGGCCACCCGCCGCTGGTAGCGCATGGCACATTCGAGGACCTGCTGGATGCGCGAGATGTTGGAAGCAAAGGTGGACACGATGACGCGCCCACGGGCGTGCTCGAAGACCCGTTCGAACTCCTGGCTGACGACCCGCTCCGAAGGGGTGTAGCCGGGCTGCTCCGCGTTGGTGCTGTCCGAAAGCAATGCCAGCACCCCACGCCGCCCGAAATCGGCCAGGGCGCCGAAGTCGGTCAGCTGCCCGTCCACCGGCGTGTAGTCGAACTTGAAATCCCCGGTGTGGATCACCAGCCCGAGCGGCGTCTCGATCCCCAGCCCCACGGAGTCCGGGATGCTATGACACACGTGGAACGGGTGCACCACAAAAGGACCGAGGGCGACCGGTTGGCCAGGTGTGATCGTATGCAGCGCCGCGCTGCTCAACAGGCCGGCTTCGCGCAGCTTCACCTCGACCAGCCCGCGCGTCAGGCGCGTGGCATACAGAGGCGCCTGCAGCTGCGGCAGGATGTACGGCAACGCGCCGATGTGGTCCTCGTGACCGTGGGTCAGGAAGATGGCTTTGACGTAGTCCGGCGCTTCCATCAGGTAGCTGATGTCGGGGATGACCAGGTCAATCCCCAACATGTCGCTTTCCGGAAACATCAGACCGCAGTCGATGACGAGCGCGTGTTCGCCGTATTCGACCACGGTCATGTTCTTGCCGATCTCGCCCGCACCGCCCAACGGGATAATGCGCAACACTTCGCTCAATGGATCACCTCGTCACACAAAGACGTTCCCCCCAGGGATGGGTTCAAAAAAGGCTCAGTTGCTGCGGTGAGGGGGGTGGTTCCGCCGGGCTGAGACGCTCCGCCTGGGCGATGATGGCCGGCAGCTTCTTAAAATCCATCTCGATGGTGGCTTTCCATTGCGGCTGATGCAACGCCGCGGCAGGGTGCAACATCGGCACCACCAGCACACCCCCCACCTGACGCGCCTGTCCGTGGATGCGACTGATGGACTGGCCCGGGAAATAGCGCGCCATCGAATAGCGCCCCAATGTGACGATCACCTTGGGGCCAATCAGCTCGATCTGCCGATCGAGATAGGGCCGGCACGCTTCGAGCTCGTTGGGCAGCGGGTCGCGGTTGCCCGGCGGGCGGCATTTCACCACATTCGTGATGTACACCTGCTCCCGTTGCAACCCGATGCTCGCCAACAACTCTTCCAGGAACTTCCCGGCACTGCCCACGAACGGGCGGCCCTGACGGTCTTCGTGGAAGCCCGGACCTTCCCCGATGAACATAATGGTGGCATTCGCCGGCCCTTCGCCGGGCACCGCCAGGGTGCGTCCGCTGTGCAGCGCACACCGCGTGCATGTGCGGATCGCTTCGAGCAGCTGTTCGAGATTCATCTGGCTGATTTCCGAGGTCATCTTCTCCACCTTGTCCATTTATGCAGCGACGTAAACGCGCGTCCGACTATGCCACTTGCCAGCCTTCCTGGAGCTGTTGGGTCAGCCGCGCCATCAGCGCAGCGCGGTGTGCTTCGATCATCTGCCAGTAATTGCCCACGGTGAACGCAGGAGTGGTCATAAGGATTGCGTCCTCGTTGTTGTCGTGATAGTAGGCGATGCGCCGCCCCGTTTCACGAAAGCCGTATTTGGTGTAGAGCGCGCGGGCCACGGTGTTCGAGACGCGCACTTCCAGGGTGGCGAGCTGTGCTCCCAACCGACGCGCTTCGTCCAACAGCCCCAGCAATAGAAACTCTCCCAGTCCACGCCCACGCACATCCTGGCGGATGGCGAGGGTGCTGATGTGTGCCTCGTCCACCATCATCCAGAAGCCGCCGTAGCCCAGGATCACCTCGCGCGGCGGCTCGGTCTCCTGGCGCAGGCGGCCGCGGATGCGCCTCCACCACGAAGATGGGTGCGCTGGCTGTGGCGCGGCCGGCGAGCGGAAGCCCAGCACATAGTAGTATGCCAGTTCGTTCTGGGTGATCTCATGGCGGTAGGCACTCTCCGGCCAGGGCAGCGAAAACGCTGTGTGCTCGATCGCCATCACCGCCGGCACGTCGGCCAGCTGCATCGGTCGCACATAGAACGGCAGCTCCGAATGCGGTATGGACATCCTATTGCCCTGCACTCGACCCCTCGGCCACGAGGGCGTGTCCTTCCGGGGCCTGCAAATAGATCGGCGCCAGTGTCATAGCATCATCCACGTCGTTGTTGGCCAGGCGTGCGGCGGCGAGTTCGGCCAGATAGCCTGCCCGGCGTGAGCGCAGCGCCGGCGGGGGCACGACCGCTTTGTCGCCCAGGCGACGGTGCAGAAGCGCCGCTTCGGCCGCGACGATTTCGCCCACAAAGAGCGCCGGCGTGTGCGTGCGAGCACACAACGCGTCAAACGTGGTCAGCTGCGGTGCCACCACCTGCCGCCAGGCACCCTCCAGGCGCTGATAACACGCCGCCCCGATGCGCCCTCGCCCGGCCGAGATGACCGCCCAGACGGGCAGGTCGGAATGCTGAAACGGGTAGGCGGTCACATCCAGGGTGGAGACGCCGACCAGAGGGATGCGGTACGGCAACACCAACCCCTTCGCCGCGGCCAGGCCGGCACGCACGCCGGTGAAGGAACCCGGTCCTAATGCGACAGCGATGGCGGTCAGGCGTTCCACGCCCAGGCGGTGGGTGGCGAGCATGCGCTGGATGCGCGGCATCAGCTCCACGCTATGATTGAGATGCGTGTGCCAGGCTTCCTCGGCCCACAGGTGGTCCTCTTCCCACAGCGCTAGGCCGGCAAAGCTGGTGGCAGTGTCGATCGCGAGAATCATCATGCCGGATTGCGGGCGGGCATCGCAAACGCCAGACGGTGAAAATCTCTGAGCAACCGGAAGTGGCGCTCACCGGCGGCATGCATCACGATGCGCCGCTTGGTCTCGTCCAGATGGTACAGGGTGATCCAGAGGTGATCGCGGGGCAATGCCGCGGCGATGCGCTCTGCCCACTCGATCACGCAGACCCCGTCGCCATAGAGATAATCTTCCAGGCCGAGATCCAGCGCCTCGGCCAGCTGAGTGATCCGATACATATCGATGTGATACAGTGTGTGCCGGCCGTGATACTCGTGGATCAGGGTGAAGGTGGGGCTGGTGACCGGCGCATGCACCTGCAATCCCTGTGCCAATCCCTGCACCCAGCGCGTCTTGCCGCTGCCCAGCGCACCCTGCAGCGCGATGACCTCACCGCCCTGGAGCAGCTCGCCCAGACGCGCACCCAGGCGGCGCGTCTGCGCTTCACTGTGGCTGATGAAGTCCAGCGTGCGCTGATCGAAGATCGAGGCCATGCCCAGGGCTCCCGCAGGGTTCGGCGACATCATTATAACTCAAGTTGCCACCTTTGACTGGGTGCATTTCATTCTGAGACAAGGTTGGTCTCAATCCGATCCGCGCGCGTAAGCAAGCGGCACAGATTTTACCGCCGAGATCGCAGAGAACGCAGAGAACTAATAGGGAAAAAGTCTCTGCGTGCTCGGCGTTCTCTGCGGTGAGTTTTGTGTCGCTCCCTGACGGTCGCGGCTCGGAT
>QEXY01000144.1 GCA_003130875.1 Ardenticatenia bacterium | reverse complement strand
GTAGAATGGTTCCTGTTGGGTTGTTGGGATTGCAGATGAAGAGCAGACGTGGCCGCAATTGTTTCAGCAGGTGAGATACTTCTTCCTCAGCTATTACGAACCCGTCCTCAGCGCGTGCCGTCCAGAGATGTACCCGGGCACCTTGCATATGTGCCACGCGAGCATATTCGCCGAATGTGGGAGATAGCACGAGAACCACGTCGCCCACACTCAAATAGGCCATCGCGATCAGCCAGAACAACTCAGCGGCGCCATTGCTGACCACGATGTGCTCAGGTGTCACGTGAAGACGCTCCGCCAGGACGCGGCGCAGTGCGAGGGCTTCCCGATCAGGATAGCGATCGAGCGGGATGCTTGCCAGGGCTTGCCGCACGCACGGTGAGGGCCCAAAGGGATTGCTGTTGACACTGAAATCGAGCACTTCTTCGGGTATCAGCTGAAGTGCCTCGAGTTCGACATAATCCAGCCCCCCGTGATAGACCGGTGATGCAAAGTACACTTCTGGACGTGGCAGGGGGGCTGCCCTAGGTGAGCAAAATTGATCGGTCATGTGTTCCCTCTTCTTTGCCATTCATGACAGCGCTCGAGCCAACGCGCCACCATCTCCGGACGCGCGGCAAAATGAAGGTGGATATAGGAGGCCAATAAGTTGCCGCGCGCGAAGCCTTCTTGATGGGGCTTCTCCCCCTGGAGGGTTACAGCGTCGTAGGCAAATGGGACTTCGTCGGGCAGGTCCACCCAATCCGAATAGTGGAACTCGTGTCCGCGCACTTGGACGCCCCGGGGCTGGAGAAGTGTAGATCGGCTTGCTGTGGCGATGCGATATCCCATAACAAGCTGCTGCCGCATACGCGTGCGTCCGGGGAGCACACCGGCCATCGGATACGTGCGGTTGTCGTGATCCGTGATGCTGGCGGTAAGCATCATCAGTCCTCCACACTCAGCGTAGATGGGCATATCCGCCTCTGCGGCCGCCCGAATCTCCTGTAACAAGCGGCGATTTTCGGCCAGCTGAGCGGCATATAATTCCGGATAGCCGCCGCCCAAGTACAGACCGCAGATGCCCTCCGGCAATCTTGGGGAACGCAATGGGCTGAAAAAGGTCAGTGAGGCGCCTGCCTGACGCAGCAGGTCGAAGTTATCCGCATAGTAAAAACAGAATGCTTCGTCGTAAGCTACCGCTATATGCACTTCTGTTGTGTTGGGTGCAGGCGTCAGCTCTCTTGCCGGAATGGGGAGCGGTGGAGCGGCTTGCGCAATCGCTCGAATGCGCTCCAGATCGACCTCTTGGCGTATCAGCGTGGTTGCATCGCGTAGGAACGCCTGCACAGCTGCCTGACGTTCCACAGCGGTGTACAGCCCTAGATGACGTTCGGGGATATGCAACGCCGGAGAACGAGGGATACAACCCAATACCGCGAGACCTATCCCTTCGACCGCCTCACGCACCCACCGGGCGTGGCGGGCACTGCCCACGTTGTTGCAGATCACGCCGGCCAGGTGCAGGCCGGGGTCATATTGCTGATACCCAAGCGCCATGGCAGCCGCGCTGCGCGCCATCTTCGCGACGTCCAACACCAGCACCACAGGCGCCTGCAGCAGCTTGGCAACCTCAGCGGTGCTGCCCTCCTCCCCGCGTCCGTGATAGCCGTCGAACAAGCCCATGACCCCTTCGATGACAGCGAAGTGGGCTCCGGCCACGGCGCGCGCGAAGCTGTCCAGAACGGCACTGGCCGGAACCATCCAGGTGTCCAAGTTGCGCGACGGACGGCCGGTAGCCGCGGTGTGATAACCAGGGTCGATGTAATCTGGCCCTACTTTGAAACCTTGGACAATGGCACCTGCGGCGCGTAATGCTGCCATCAGTCCACTGGCGACGGTGCTTTTGCCGCTGCCACTCGCCGGCGCCGCGATCACCAGACGCGGAATGTCAAGTTCCATGGGCATCTCTCTTTGTATGCACGATCACCAGCGAGAGATAATGCACCGTCTGCCCCCGCGACGCGCTCAACGGACGTACAACGCGGGCTTCGGAAAGGGTGGCACGTTCCACCAGAGTGGCCTGTGCATCCAGGCCCAGCGCTTGGACGAGGTCGATAAGTCGATCCAATACGCGATTCACCTTGAGCAATACCACCGTATCGAAATGTTCGAACATCCAGCGTAACGTGGTGTCTTCTTCAAAGGCGGCGGGCAACACCGCCAGGCGCTGATCGGCATTCACCAACGGTGTGACCGCCTGCGCAGCTGCGGCGGTGATGGAGGAAACACCCGGAATCACTTCGATCGAGATGCCTGGGGGTAAGTACGACAATATGTAGATAAAGGTACTGTGCAACAAGGGATCTCCTTCTGTCAGAAAGGCGACATCTCTGCCCAGGCGGATGTGCTCCAAGACCACCTCGGCAGCCGCCCGACGACTTTCCCGCCGCGCGTGGATATCGTGCACCATAGGAAAATGCAAATGGATCAGGTGTTGCTCAGGTCGCAGATGGCCAGCCACCACATGGAGGGCATAGCTCTCGGCCGAGACGTGGCTGACCGGCACGGCGATCACGTGGGCGCTCTGAATGATATGGAGCGCTTTGAGCGTGATCAACTCCGGATCCCCCGGTCCCACTCCGACGCCATAGAGGATGCCGGTTGCCAGTTGGGGAGCAATATTACGATCTACTTCATCCATTTAGAATGTTCCTCCGGCGTCCCCAGATGGGACGTCTGATGAAGCGTTGCTGATGAGAAGGAAGACAGGATTGAGCGGTGCCAGTCGTGTGCCCTCGCCGATGGGCTGCCCACGGGCAATGTTAACCTGAAGCAGATGGGTGGACCAACCCAAGGTGTCGAGACATCCCTTGGCCTGGTTCAAGTGTTCCAGGGTGGCCAGGGTGAGCACCACTCGACCGTTCGGCAACACTACGCGGGACACGTGTTCCAAGATTGCTGTGAGCTTCCCTCCACTACCGCCGATGAAAACCGCCTGAGGTGGGGGCAACCCCTCCAATGCTTCGGGTGCCTCTCCCTCTACAACGGTTACGTTGAGGGCTCCAAAACGAGCCAGGTTGTCTCGAATCATCACCAGGCTGTCGCGCGCACGCTCGACTGCAAAAACCTGTCCGCGCCAGGCGACTTGAGCACATTCGATGCTCATCGCCCCGCTACCAGCGCCGATATCCCACACAATATCAGTCTCCGAAAGTGCCAGGGCGGCCAAGCTCAGCGCACGAATCTCCGCTTTGGTGATCATGCCGTCGCGGTGGCGGTATACCTCATCTGGTCGCAGGACGAACAGGGGATGCGGACGCCAGGCTTTGTCACGGATGAGCAACAACACGTTTAGTGGTGCAAATGCCTGATCGACCAGCCGGGTGAGACGTGTGTCGATCAGCCGCTCTTCGGGCAGACCCAGGTTCTCTGCCACGATCGCACGGCAATCCTCAAGACCGGCAACCAGAAGGGCGCGTGCCAAAACGGCCGGTGTGTTCTGTGGATCGGTCAAGATGCCCAGCTTGGTCGCTCTCTTGGCCCAACCAACCACCTCACTCAGCGGGCGTGCGTGGGCGCTGGTGAAAATGGCATCGCTCCACTCGATCCCTGCGCGCGCGAAAGCGTGTTGCAGCACGCTGACGTGAGGGACGATCTCCACTTCCTCCCGTGGGAAGTGACGCAAAAGCGTGCCTGCGATGCCATAGAAACCGGGATCACCCGACGCCAGGACTACAACCCGGCGGTCACCGCGGGAACGCAGCTGGTCGAGCTGTTCCCGCACTGCCGCTGTGATGACCGTCTTGGCCGCCGGATGGTCGGACCAGAAGGACAACAATCGCTCACTCCCCCACAACCAGTCCGCCTGGGCGATGCGCTGTCGCGTCGCTTCGGGAAGAGAGACAGGTCCATCCCCACCGACGCCGATCACGAGGATCGGGTGTGTCATCTTTTCACCTCGTCACCTCTGCATAACCGACTAGGTCTCCGCGGATGTCGAACACCAGCACCTCTATCCGGGTCACTGCGTGTACATAACCGGCAGCATGCTCTGCAGCCAGCTGGGCAATTCGTTCCTCCAAGCCGGCGATGTGGGCACGGCGTAAGAGTACCTGGACGTGGCGGGCTGTGTTTGCCGTGCGACAGCGTGCAACCAAATCTTCATCGGCGCCTAGTTGGGCGGCCAGTGAGGCCATGAAGTCTAAATCCACACCACCTTGGTTGACATGGGTCTGCCAACGTCCTTGGGCCACCTTGGAAAGTTTGCCAACCATGCCCGCGATCACGACGTGGAAAATCCCCAACCTGTCAGTCTGGCGCAAGGCATAGCCGATGTGATCACCCACCTCAATGAAACTCAGCTCAGGCAGGTGTGGATAGTGTGCGCGCGCCCATGCTTCGCTGCGTGCCCCGGTGCTCAGAACGACACAAGGTGCCCCATTGGCTGCAGCCACCTTGAGTGCCAGGTGGATCGTGGCGCGATAGGCGGTCTGGGAGTACGGACGCACAATGCCGTTGGTGCCCAAAATGGAAATGCCCCCCAAGATGCCCAGACGGGGGTTGAGCGTTTGGACGGCCAGTTGCTCTCCTTGAGGCACGCTGATCGTGACCGTCACGCCTTTGGCGTTAGTGCCCAGTTCAGCCGTAACTGCCTGGGTGATCATGCGGCGGGGCGCCGGGTTGATAGCCGGCTCACCGACCTCCAATTCCAGGCCCGGGCGCGTGACAATGCCCACCCCCTTACCTCCCCGAAGCGTGATGCCAGGCATCTCGTTCCACTCGACGGTAGCAACGATCTCCGCACCGTGGGTGACATCGGGGTCGTCTCCGGCGTCCTTGATCACACTGCAGGTCGCCTGGCCTGCGTGCACATCGCATCGATGGATCGGAAAGACCACACCACGCCGCGCCGGCAGGTCGACTGCGATCGCTTCCACAGGTTGACCTGTGATCAGCGCGCGTGTCGCGGCGCGCGCTGCCGCGGCAGCACAGGCGCCGGTGGTGAAACCACTGCGCAGACGGTGCGAGTGAACCGGTTGTGGGTCATCTTTGAGAGGGGATGATGCAACAGGGTTGGCATATGTCATAAGGGATCTTTGTCCTGCACCGCTACGCGCAACAATGCGTTGATGATTGCTGCCGCCACGCTGGAACCACCCTTGTTCCCCAACACGGTAATATAGGGCACCTCGAGCTCCAACAGCGCCTCTTTGGATTCCGCGGCTTTCACAAACCCAACCGGTGTTCCGACGATCAGCGCAGGCCGGATGGACTCTTCGCGCACCAGCCGGATCACCTCAAACAGGGCGGTCGGTGCATTGCCAACCGCGACGATTCCGCGATGCATGTGGGGCGCGCCATAGCGCATTGCGGCGCTGGCACGCGTGATTCCGCAGCGCTGAGCCAGCTCGGCGACTTCTGGATCTGCGATGGCGCAGAACGTATGGCCTCCCAATTGTTCCAACAAGGGGCTGGCAATGCCCACCTGTACCATGCGCACATCGGTGACAACAATGCAGCCACGTCGTAGCGCTTCTATACCGCAAGGGATTGCCTGGGGATGAAAACGCAGCGCATCGGCAAAGGAGAAATCGGCTGTGGCGTGGATAACGCGCATCGCCACGGCATATTCCTGGGGTGAAAACCGCCCCTTTTCCAACTGCGCCTCTATGAGGCGGAAGCTCTCCTTTTCAATCTCGTGGGGTAACATCCTACTCCATCCTTGACTCGTTCAGATTGCGATGTTCCGCATAGCCGCGCGGGGTGACCATCCGGTTATCATGGACATATGTGGATCTGTTGCCCACAATGACAAGAGTGTGCATATCCACCGGTACATCGGACAGTCGTTCCAGTGTGGTGAGGGTCACCTGTTGGTCGGGACGATAGGCTGCCCGCACCACGCCCACCGGCGTTTCTGGGGCACGATAATGGCGCAACAGCTCGCAGACCTGGTCGAACACCTCCCTTCGCCGGCTGCTCTTCGGATTGTAGAGACAGAGGACCAGGTCCGCCTGTGCCGCAGCTTCGACGCGGTGCAGAATCGTCTCGCGGGCGACCAGATAATCGCTCAGGCTGATCACCGCGAAGTCCGTCATCAGCGGAGCGCCGAGCAATGCGGCTGCTGCGTTCAGCGCGGATATGCCTGGAATGATGTGTACGGGGATCTCCGATAAACGCTGGGCATGCAGCATCTCGAGCAACAGTCCAGCCATGCCGTAGATCCCGGCATCGCCGCCGGAGACAAGCGCGACGCGGTTCCCGTGTTGGGCCAACTGGATCGCATAGCGCACGCGCTCGACTTCCTGGCGCATCCCGCTGCCGATGCGCCTGACGTGCGGCGCGATATCGGCGATGAAGTGCAAATAAGCGTGGTACCCGATGATCACATCCGCTGACTCGAGCGCCTGACGTGCCGCCGGGGTGATGTGTTCTGGCGACCCTGGACCAATGCCCACTGCCGTCACGCTACCGCTCGGGCGCATCGGTATGTTCCTCCCGCAATGCAACCGCGACTGTCACGTTGGCAAATTTGCGCTTGGGTACCAGAAGGTGTTGCGTGGCGGCACCTAGCAGCGCCGCCGGCTCGGCGACGCCTAAAACTCCCAATGCACGTTGTGCCCATGGAGAGGGGTTGGGAAGGTCCAGCAGAGAGGTAATTTCGCGGCGGGTGTACGCCTTGAGTGGCCAATTGCGTGCCGCGCACGCTTCCAATAAGCCTGTCTCATCTGCCTTGTCCTCAATTGTGGCGATCCAGGCGACGCTGCTTTGCGCCAAGCCGGCCTCTTGAAATGTGACGTCAATCGCTTCCAGGATTTCCTCAGACGGCGTGTGCCGGTTGCATCCCACCCCTACCACCAGGACGTGCGGATGGTAGATGATGGTCTTGGGAATGCTTTGCACCAATGCTTCCGGTATGCGCTGGTAGGTGATCACCACCGCCGCTTCGGGCGCTGCCTGTTGCATCTCCATCAGGGAGGTGTAACGGACGAGGTTGCTCGGGAGCGCGGAACGCAACCAGCGGTCGTCACCGCAATCTTGCACCACTCCCACATGATCTCCGTTGACCAATGCGGCACACACCGCGGTCATCCACTCGCCGCGTTCCAGCGTCCAACTGTGCTCTTCTCCCAACAAATCGAGAGCCGGGAATGCGTGCGCATCGCTTGCCGTGGTGATCACAGCATGCCCACCCAGAAGCTCGGCCACCTGGTGGGCCAACCGGTTGGCGCCGCCTTTGTGGCCTGCCAGCAAGCTCACCGCATAACGCCCTTGCTCATCAACGACCACGACTCCGGCATCTTCGTGTTTGCTTCTGAGCAGGGGCGCGAGCTCGCGCACTACGATTCCGCTCGACATAATACAAACAAGCGCACTATGTTTTTGGAAGGCGCTCTGTAATACCTGGCGCACCGAAATCGTATAGGGCACGATATCTCCCGCCCCAGCTTCTCCGGGTGGGTGGCTGCCTGCGTAGCGTCCGGGGATATACAAGGTGGAATGGGGCAATAGACGGTGCAAACGCTCACCCAGTGCACTGCCGTGGCGTGTGAGCGTGATGATCGCCGTGGTGGGCTGGCGCGTTGGTTTGCGCTGGGCGTCGCTATATAAGTGTGAGACAGGAGCATCGGACAAGTGCGCACGCTGCGTCAACGCTGGACTGACCACAATGAGTGCCTGATGGGTGATCTCGGCGGATTGTACCCGCGCAACAATGTCTGCCAAGCTTCCACGAATGACCTGCTCGTCCGGCCAGCTGGCACGGAACACGACAGCGATGGGTGTGTCAGGTGCGTACCCTGCCGCCAGCAACTCCTCGATCACGCGGTCGAGCATCCCGACGCTGAGGAATATCACCAAGCTGCTGCGGTGCGTGGCGAGATGACGCAATGCCTCGCGCTCCGGCACCGACGTCTGCCCACCTAGACGGGTGAAGATGACCGTCTGGGTGTCGCCTGGCACGGTCAATTCGATCCCTAATGCAGCTGCAGCGGCGAATGCCGAGCTCACCCCTGGCACGATCTGATAAGGGATACCCCGCTGCTCCAGGGCGCGAATTTGCTCCAGAATGGCACCGTAGATGGTGGGGTCGCCTGTGTGCAGGCGCGCAATGCGTTGTCCCTGTGCTACGGCAGATTGCATCAAAGCGATTTGCTCGGAAAGTTCCATCGTGGCGCTATTGTGCAAGGCCGCATCTGGCCGCGCATAACCGAGCACCTCGGGGTTGATCAACGAGCCAGTGTAGAGGATCACGTCAGCTGCCGCAATGAGCTGGATCGCTTTGAGTGTCAACAGCGCAGGATCTCCGGGCCCTGCGCCCACAAAGTACACAACTCCAGGTTCCATCACACTTCCGACGATGCCTCCCGGTAGGCGTGTTCCAGGTGTTCCGGTGAGCGCGTATGTTCATGAGAACCATGGCCGCCGTGCAAGTGATGGGTATGCTGGGGCTCTCCCACTTGGTCCTCGTAGCCGGCCATTGGGAATCGATATTTGCATATGTCGCATGACATCGCTGTAGTGCCGTCCATCGCCTCTCGCCAGCGCTGGTGTGCCACCTCGAGCAGCCAAGGATGTGGCGCTAGGTACATCGCATGAATGACACGCAACCCCAGCCGGGCTGCCACTTGCGAAGAGACCGTTTGAATATCCTCATAGACACGTCCAGTGAACAAAATGTAGGAAGACACCAGGATCTGATGCGCCCCCGTTGCAGCGCAATAGTGTAATGCCTCTTCGATGGTCGGACGCGCCACCGCTTGAAATGCATAAGTGACCAGGCGATAAGGACGTTTCTCGAACAACAGGTGAGCCGTGCGCGCCAGCTCGCTGTTGCTATCAGGGTCGCTGCTGCCACGACCCACGACAAGCACACTGCTCTCCTCGAGCGGAGATGCGTCCAATGCTTGCTGATGTGCTTCCCGGATGCGCAGATCGAGCAGCGCGATCAGTTTGGCGTGAGGACCTAGAGGTGTGGCATAACGAAACGTCACTTTGGGAAAGTGGTAACGCGCCCATTGAATCGCCGTGGCGACGTCGTTCTTCTCATGATTGGCCGCTCCCAGGAAAATGGGCAGGACCACCACCGTTCCCCCATCACCGGTCTCGCGAGCAGCACGCTCGAGTCCGCTTGCCATATCCGGTTCGGCTAGTTCGAGAAAGCAGCTATGCGCCGGTTGACCGGTCAAAGTGGCAAATTCCGAGACGAAGCGATTAAACTGCGCAATTGCCTCAGCGCGCCGGCTGCCATGCCCGACAAGCAGAGTGGATACGGAGGTTATATGCTCCAATCTCCATCCTCCCCAAAGTGAAAATTCCTCGTTTCTTTAAGACGCCCATCTTCCGCACCAGGAGATGTCGCCGGGGCGCGTGTTTCCTCGTCGAACCCGGGATCCACTTTCCACCATACGCGCGACAATTCGGTCTGTTCCAGCACGACGCGGTTGGTCAGCAGTTCTTTCGGGGTGCCGCTGAAAACCACGCGTCCTGCCTGCAGCACGATCACATAGCTGGCCCAGTAGCGCACAACCGAGAGGTTGTGCGTGGCCATGATGATGGTCTTGCCACGGTCATAGAAGCGCTGCAGGATCTCAAAGAACGTGAGCCGCATCCAGGGATCCAGACTGGCGAGTGGCTCGTCAGCGACGAGTACCTCCGGCTGCATAGCCAGGACGCCAGCTAATGCCACACGTGTCTTTTCTCCCCCGCTGAGGGAATGGGTGGGCCGGTCGAGCACATGGATGATGTCGCACATCTCGGCTGCCTCGAGGACGCGCCGACGTGTCTCGGCCTCGCTGAGGCCCAAGTTCAGCGGGCCGAAACTGATATCTTGCGCCACACTGGCGCTGAAGAGCTGATTGTCCGGGTTCTGAAAGATCATGCCCACCTGCTGACGCAACCTCTTGAGCGATGCGCGGTCGTATGCCAGAGGGCGACCGCGGAACAGCACTTGCCCGCAAAGCGGCCGATAAAGCCCATTGCAATGAAGAAAAAGAGTGGACTTGCCTGCCCCGTTGCGCCCCACGACTGCGATCTTCTCTCCCTCGGGCAAGCGCACGTTCACATCCTGCAATGCCAGCTGTTTGTGACCGGGATATCGGTAACAGACATTCTGAAATTCAAACAAATCTTCCATAATACCAGGCTTTCATACCATCGCCCATAGCAGTATCAGTTGGGCTGTCATCACGACGCCCAGAACGGTGAAGAGTGGGCTAAAGCGGTAAGAAGTGGGCAAGACATGCAGCTCGCCGGTGAAACCACGCGATTCGAGCGCAATTTGGAGTTCCTTGCCACGCCGATATGCTTCGATGAACAGCTGGCTGGCGAGCAGGGCGACGTTGTGGATGGCACGCATCCGAGATGTCATGTACCCCAGGCGACTGTCCTGGGCAATGTACATTGTGTTGGCACTCTCTAGGAGCACAAAAATGGAACGGTAGGTCACAGTCATGATATCGATCAGCACGGGCGGCATGCGCCAGCGACGCAACAGTTCGATGATATCCACCGATGGCGTCGTCAGCGCCAGAAAATTCATTGCCGCTGCGCAGCCGAGTGCACGCATCACTAAGGCTACCCCGCGCCAGAGTGCTGCTGAGGATGTTGATATCCACACGGGCCCCAACGGCCATGCCCATGCAGCAGGGTCGGATGGCGCGCTGGGGCCGATGCCGATCAAGATACCTGGGATGGTCATTAAGATGAACCCGCCTTCGACCAAGAGCACGTGTCCAAATGTGCGTGCCGGCACTCCGGCGATGAACACGACCAATACAAACATCCAGGCGATGCAGGTGAGGCTTACTACCGGCTTGTCGAGTGCCAGGCAGAGCAACAATCCCAGCAGCGCGATCGCTGCTTTGTGATCCGGCTGCACCTTGCGCAATCGGTTGTGATAGGCGTATCGCTCGATCAGCTGCACAGGTTCATCACCGGGTGTTTGGAAAACTCGCTCAACTTGCTACGCTCTGTGACCATATATTTGACAGCATTTGACACTGTGCGATTTCATCGCACCACATGTTGTGACTATCCCGCTGTGCGCTTCTGGCCGCGTTTGTAGCCGAAAAAGTAGCCGATCAACACTCCTCCAGCTGCGGCCTGGAGGGCGAACAACATGCTCTCTGTTTCGCCGCTTGGAGGTTCCCAGATGTTCTGTATCCACGTGGGGTCGTAGTCGGGCGCAATACTCGCAACCGCCTCCGAGCCTGCCTCATCAGCCCCAGCGAATTCCGCTCCCGATGCGGTCAGAAATGGCAAGACGATCAACGCCACCATTACGATGACGCTGAAGAGGTACAAGGCAATGGGGGTGCTCTGAGATTGTGTATCCGTATGTTTCATCGAAATGACACTCCTTTCAGACCAAGCTCTTGGAACTCGACCTCTGCAGAGGTGCGCAAGAGGTTGAACACCAGCGCCGCCAGAATGCCTTCGCTGATGGCAAGCGGAACCTGAGTGACCGCAAAGATGGTGATGAACTTGAGCCAGGAACCGACAATGCCGCTGAGTGGATCGGGAAACGCCAATGCCAGTTGGGTGGCCGTGACGACATAGGTGAACAAATCTGCGATCATCGCGGTCAGGAAAACGCTCAGCCATGCAGACGTCCGGTGGCGCAATATGTGCCAGATGCCCGCTGCCAATAGGGGACCGGCAACCCCCATACTGATCACGTTGGCACCCAGGGTTGAGATACCTCCGTGGGCCAGCAAGAGTGCCTGAAAGATCAGGGCAATGGTGCTCAGGATGGTCACCACAAAGGGTCCGAACAGAACCGTACCCAGGCCGGTGCCGGTAGGATGACTGCTGGAACCGGTCACGCTGGGCAGCTTCAACGCGCTGAGGACGAAGATAAACCCACCTGCCAAGCCGAGCAGCAAGCGCAACTCGGGCCGTGTGGTGACAATCTGGCGGATCTTGCGAAAGCCCAGCACCCAGAACGGAATCGCCACCACCCACCAGAAGAGCGCCCACGGCAGGGGGAGGAACCCCTCCATGATGTGCATACGGTGTGGAGCAGCCAGGGCGGTCGAGACGCTGAGCAGCAGGATCGCCAAAATCAAGCCGAACAGACGAACAGGTTGTGCGCGGAATCGCAACATCGAAATCCCTCCTGAGTTCTTGATGATGTGATAAGTCCAGCGCGAGCGACAGGCCATGTCAACTCCACAGCCTGTTTCCGGCAAATTGTGGAGAAGCCCAAAATTGAGGCATATAGCTTGCTTGTCTTATGGAAATCTGGTTGGAGCGATGAACAAAAATGCCCACCTTGCGGTGGGCTTGACTCGACATGATTGATCATGCTCGCTTTCCCTTTCCGCGAAGGTAAATTGCGAGTCGGGGTGAAGGCGGGAATTCGGGCTTTGTCCTTCAGGACACTACCGTTGCGGGACAGCGCCGGACTGGACCTCACAAGAGGTGTAACCGGTCTTTCCCCCTTCGGCACCGCACATCCGGGTGCTGGTGCACCCTCACCACAACCATTATTCAGATTATCAACTCAAGTAGCATTATATCATAGCCTCCCGAACAAGTCAAATTTTGTTATCCGCTGAGGGTGTTGAAAAAGTCCGCTGAAAAGTGTTATGCTGCCTTGGCAGCGCGTTCATAGGCTTCATTCAGCCCAGATGATCCGCCTCACCCGGCCTCAT